>NZ_JCACKF010000010.1:0-145701 GCF_059505245.1 Stenotrophomonas sp. | reverse complement strand
AGGACATCACCCTTTCACGGTGGCGACCGGGGTTCGAATCCCCGTGGGGACGCCAATTCTTGAAAACCCCGACTCCGGTCGGGGTTTTTCTTTGCCTGTGATTCCTGGGAAGGCCTATCCACGCATGGCGTGGATGGCTTCACCCCGATTACGGCTCAGAACCGCCGATACATCCCGATCGATGCCGGTGCCGTGGGCGCGAAACCAAACTGTGCGTACAACCGATGCGCCTCGCCATCGGCCAGCAGGCTGACGTACGCCGATGGCGGCAGGTTGGCCTGCATCCAGCCATCCAGGCGCCGCATCACTTCCTTGCCCAGGCCCTGCCCCTGCAACCGCGGCAGCACCGCGATATCACAGACCTGCAGGTGGCAGCCGCCATCGCCGACGATACGGCCCATCGCCACCAGCTCAGTGCCCTGGTAGGCACATACGCCGAACAGCGTATTGGGCAGCGCGCGGGCGGCCGCTTCCCGGGCCTTGGCACCGAGGCCTGCAAGCACGCGCAACCGGCAGTAGTCCTCGACCGTGGGCACGGCTTCGCGGAACTGGCAGGTGATGGAATCAGTCATGCGGCATCTCCAGATGGGTCGGGCTATCCTGCCGCATCCACGTCGCAGCCGCTGCGACCCAGGCCCCCAGAGTCCCATGTGCTATTCCGCCCTGATCCGCGCTGACTACGCCAAGCTGGTACGCGAGTTCGGCGCCATCCTGTCGCTGGAGGAGTTCGCCGAACTGTACGCACACGATCCAGGCAAGAAGCGGCCGAAGACGCCGAAGGCGATGGATGACGGGTTCACCGGTGCGCGTACCGAACAGGGCCGGGACATCGTGGCGAAGATCCAGCACTGGCATGCGCAGGAGCAGCAGGCGCTGGAGGCTGAACTGGTCCGGCAGCGCGAACGACGCGATATTGCCCATGCCACGCTGGCCACCCGGCCCACGCAGAAAGCGCGCAATGACCTGCGCGTGGCCGGCAACCGCATCGAGCGCGCGCAGGCCCGGCTGAACGACCTGCATCGAGTGCAGCTGCTGCCGCGCGACAACCGCATTTTCCCCGGCACCTACGCACCGGTGATGGTCAGCGAGAACGGCCGGCGCGTGATCAAGCCGATGCGCTACCAGTGCCGGTTGCCGGACAAGCCGGCGCGCAACGACGTGCTGTACCCCGGCACCTACAACGCGCGGCGCGACAGCCTGGAAGGTTACTGGCGGGGTGCGTTCGGACTGCGCCACGGCGTGGTGGTGGTGCAGGCGTTCTACGAGCACGTGCCCCGCCACGCCATCGCCGGCCGCAGCCTCGGTGCCGACGAAAAGGAGCAGGACGTGGTGCTCGAATTCCGCCCCGATCCACCCCGCGACCTGCTGCTGGCCTGCCTCTGGGCGGAATGGGAAGGACCGGAAGGCCGCCTGCTTTCGTTTGCCACGATCACCGACACACCGCCCAGCGACGTCGCCGCTGCCGGGCATGACCGCGGCGTGGTACCGATCCGCAGGGAACACCTGGACGCCTGGCTCAACCCCGAACCGGATGATCTGGCGCGCCAGTACCGCATCCTCGATGACCGCGAGGAAATCCGTTACGTGTACGAGGAAGCGGGCTGAGCGCCGGACGCGAATGAAAAACCGCGCGTGGGCAGGGCTCCTGGATCAGGGGTTGCCGCCGCACATCGCAGACGTGAGGATTCAGCCCCCGCAGCATCCCCCTGCCGGTGCGTGGCGAGCGGCTCAGGCCTTGGCGCTGGAGCGTCCCACCGCACGCGCCAGCGCCCGCGACAGATCGGCCGACAGGTACGGCTTGACCAGCAACAGGCCGGCCAGCATCGGCGCAGGCAGCTGCTCGGCCAGCATCCCGGTGGCCAGCACGAACGGAATGCCACGCGCCGAAAGCGCTGCAGCCACTGGTTCACTGGTCTCGTTGCGGGCCAGCCGGTAATCCAGCAGGGCCACGTCAGGAGTGCTCTGCTCCAGCAGCCGCAGGGCCTCGGACACACTCGCGGCAAGCCCGACCACAGTCGCACCGGCATGCACCAGCTGCATCTGCAGCAGGGCCGCACTCATCTCGTCGTTCTCGACCACCAGCACCCTCAGGTCCTGCAACACTGTCATCAGCTACCGCTCCTGGAGGCAATTGCACGTCGGGAGTATAGCTACCAAGGGGCCAATGCCGACAGGAACCGCCCTGATAGGCTCTCCTACTAGGCATCTCCTGCCGACCTCGGTTACACTCGCACGCTGCCTGCCGGTGTGGCGGAATGGTATACGCAGCTGACTCAAAATCAGCCGGGGGTGACCCCATGAAGGTTCGAGTCCTTTCACCGGCACCACTGCATCAAAGGCCAGGTCCATGACCTGGCCTTTTGCATTTCCCGGACCGGAGCGCCGGCACTGGCGAGGATGCCCCAGCATGCCCCTCCCACGCTCGCCGACATACTGCGCGCCCATCGCCACGTGCGGGGGCAGCCCCGCGACTTCTGGACGTACGCCCACGGCAACGCCGTCGTGTCACCCCGATGAAACGAAAATGTGACAGCCGACAAGGTTGCGAATAGCACTAGCGCACACTTTTCTTGCCAGCCTCACCTACTTCTGCCTATCGTGATCCCAGCCGGATCTGGGGGCGGGGGAATGCATGACGTTGCGTGCGGCACTGTTTTTCATGGTCACGCACGCGCTCGTCATTGCCTTGATCGGCCCGCAGGACCCGGTTGGCTCCTACCTGATGCTGATCACCGCCTCCCTTCTGGCCGCTCTGGCCTGCGTGCGACGCGCGCGCGACAGCCAGGCGGCCTGCAAGTGGCGAACGCTGGGCGCTGCCGTCGGCCTGTTCTCGCTGGCCCTGCTGGCCCTGCTGTATCGCAATGTGGCCGGCCTCAGCCCTGCGCAGATGACCGCCTCGTCGCTGATCCTGTATGTGTTCTACCGGATTCCGCTGACCTACGTTGCCGCCAGCCCAGGCGGCGGCAACCGCTGTATCCGTGCGGTGGACCTGGCGGTCATCGCGCTGCTGTGGGTGCTGTACTTCGTGCATACGCGGGCGATGGCACACCTCAACACCGCATTGTGGACGCAATGCCTGCATACCATGAGCAACGTGCAGAACAGCCTGGTGTTCTGCTTCGCGCTGATCCGCTTCCTGGCCGAGGACAATGCCGACCGCCGCGACTTCTTCCGCACGTTGACGATCTACGCGCTGGGCTACTTCCTGATGGCGCTCTACATCAATACCTGGCAGCCGCAGGTACCCGATGGTGGCTGGGGCGACCTGCTGATCAGCGGGCTGTTCGTGCTGCTGGCAGTGCTGGCCGGCAGCACGTACCGCCCACCGGCGGTGGCTGTGCCGCGCAACCTCCGCCGCATCGTCGATGCCGGCGTGCCGCTGATGCTGCCGTTGCTGCTGATGATGGTGGCGCTGCTGGTGGCACGCCTGCAGCCGACCCTGGCCACCGTGGGGTTCATCGGTGCCATGCTCGGCCATGCCCTGCGCAGCGTGCTCACCCAGGTGCAGATCCAGCGTGAGCGCGACGAGCTGGCGCTGCTGGCCCGGCGCGATCCGTTGACCGGGCTCGGCAACCGGCGGAACTTCGATGAAGCGCTCGGCAGCGCGCACGGCCGCGCCCGTCGCCAGGGCGTGGGGCTGGCGGTGCTGATGATCGACATCGACCACTTCAAGCGACTCAACGACACCTACGGGCATCCGGAAGGTGATCGCCGCCTGCAGGCGGTCGCCGCGATCCTCGACGGCTGCCTGCAACGCGGTGATGACCTGCTGGCCCGCTACGGCGGCGAGGAGTTCATCGCCGCCCTGCCCGCGCCCGACATCGGCCACGCCCTGGGCCTGGGCGAGCGCCTGCGCGCCGCCGTGGAAGCCGCCGCCCTGCCCGCCGCCCAGGCCCATGTGACCATCAGCATCGGCGTGGCCTGGCAGGCCGCGCATGACCAGGGTGACCCGCGCAGCCTGGTCGAGCGTGCCGACCAGGCCCTGTACCGGGCCAAGCATGCCGGCCGCAACTGCGTGCACGCCGCCCCGGCCGTCGAGGCCGGGGAACAACACGCCGACCGCCGCGCCTAGACCGCGCGCAGCACCGCCGCACCATGCAGGTGCCCCGCCCCACCCTGCACGCGGAAGCTGGCCACCGTCTGCAGCAGCTGCGCCGACTGTTCTTCCATGCTGCGCGCCGCGGCCGAAGCTTCCTCGACCAGCGCGGCGTTCTGCTGGGTGCCCTGGTCGATCAGATCGACGGCATGGTTCATCTGCTGGATGTCGTCGCTCTGCTGCTGCGCGGCCGTGCTGATCTCGGACATCAGGTCGCTGACCCGGCGCACGTTGACCACGATCTCGTCCATGGTGCGGCCGGCGCTCTCAACCTGCGCGGTACCGGCACCGACATTGGCCACCGACGCATCGATCAGTTGCTTGATCTCCTTGGCGGCACTGGCCGAGCGCTGCGACAGTTCCCGGATCTCGGTGGCGACCACGGCGAAGCCACGCCCGTGTTCGCCCGCACGCGCGGCTTCCACCGCGGCGTTCAGGGCAAGGATGTTGGTCTGGAAGGCGATGCCGTCGATCACGCCGATGATGTCGACGATGCGGCGCGAGGACGCGTTGATCACCGCCATGGTTTCCACCACTTCGTGCACTACGTTACCGCCGCGCGCGGCGACATCGGCGGCACCACCGGCCAGCTGACTGGCCTGCCGTGCGTTGGTCGCGGTGCGCTGCACGGTCTCGGCCAGGCCCTTCATCGACACCGCGGTCTCCTCCAGCGACGCTGCCTGCTGCTCGGTGCGCTGCGACAGATCGCTGTTGCCCTGCGCGATCTCGGTGGCGCCGACGGCGATGGTGTCAGCGGCGAACTTGATCTGGCCGATGATCGCGGCCATCGCCTCGACCAGCGAATTCACCCCTTCGCACAGCTCGGCGATCGGCCCGTTCTTGTCGGCAGTGGCCACGCGCCGGGTCAGGTCGCCCTCCTTGGCGGCCGCCACCACTTCACGGGTCTGCGCCACGGCACGCTGCATGGCCTGGTTCTCATGCACCTGCGCGGTGATGTCAGTGGCGTACTTGACCACCTTGAACGGCTTCCCGTTGAGGTCCAGGATCGGGTTGTAGGACGCCTGGATCCAGACCTCGCGTCCGCCCTTGCCGAGGCGCCGGTACTGGCCGGCATCATATTCGCCACGGCCGAGCTTTTCCCAGAACTGCCGATACTCGGCACTGCTGCGATACTCAGGTTCGACGAACAGCGAGTGGTGCTGGCCACGCACATCATCCAGGCTGTAACCGGTGGCAGCCAGGAAGTTGTCGTTGGCCGACAGGATGCGGCCATCCATGCTGAACTCGATCACCGCCTGCGACTTGTCGATCGCCGCCAGCTGGCCGGCCGAGTCGGCCGCCTGCAGCTTCTGCGCAGTGATGTCAGTGGCGAACTTGACCACCTTGTACGGACGCCCCTGCCGGTCCAGCACCGGGTTGTACGAGGCCTGGATCCAGATCTCGCGCTGGTTCTTGCCAAAACGCCGGTACTGGCCCGCGTCGTATTCGCCACGACCCAGCCGCGCCCAGAGGTCACGGTATCCGGCGCTGCGCGCCTGCTCGGGGTCGACGAACAGGGAATGATGCTTGCCCTGGATCTCCTCCAGCCGGTAACCCATCGCCTGCAGGAAGTTCTCGTTGGCCTGCAGGATGGTGCCATCGAGGGCGAACTCGATGACCGCCTGGACCCGGTGCAGCGCCGCGACCTGCGCCTCCAGCTCGGCACGGCCATCGGCCGCCGCCTCGACGCCGCTGCGGTGCTGCGGTGCCAGCGCGCCCAGCAGGGCGCGCCACGGCGACCAACGGGTATGCAGCTCGGCCGGCGCCTGCGCGCCCGCCGTAAAGCCTGGAATGAGCATTGTCTGATCCTCGGTGTCCGGTAAGCGGTTGCGACCCGACGGGCGGGATGCCCGGCGGCAACTTCAGTTGCTTGGGACTACAGGTACCGGCAGGCACCCCTCGAGCGGCTGGCAAGAACGTCTGGTGCGGGTGCGATCGGCATAAGGAGCGGCGGAACACACAGCGCGGGCCGCCCGTCGGGGGCAGCCTGGGGTCCTGCAGCGGGCGACTTGAGCGGGATCCAGAGGGAATATCGGCGATGCGATCGGTGGCTTTAGCCGGATTCCGCGACGTCCGTCGCATCTTCAGATGCTCCTGCAGGGATGCGGTAGACAATCGCGATGCACTTCACATTCTGCTCACGCGAGACAGGGGCACCGCCGAGCGGTTTCGCCAGGCGCCGGCTGGGCAGGTTCTGCTCGGCACCGGGTGTCGTCAGGGCATATGTCGCGCGTTGTCGCCGTCACTGGGCATAGCCTTGCCCGGCACGCGGATGCAGTTCAAGCGGAAAAGGTTTGCATGACCAACGGGAGATCCGGTGGTAGATGAAACTGGCCAGCATGCAGCGAACCGCAGGACGCTCACTGACACGGAGATCGCATGTTCCCACGCCTGGCCAGTTTCCTCATCCTGGGCCTGTGCAGCAGCGGCGCCTTCGCTGCCGACGCCACCTACCGCCCCAGCTTCCATCCCGACCAGCTGAAGGGCCCGCCTGCCGGGCGCCCGAACGAAGTGCTGGTACTGGGCACCCCCCACTTGTCCGGCCTGCCCAAGTCCTTCCAGCCCGCCTTGCTTGAACCGTTGCTGCAGCGACTGGTCGCCTGGAAGCCCGAGCTGATCGCCACCGAAGACCTGTCAGGCCTGCAGTGCGATTTCATGCGTCGCTACCCGGCACGCTATGCGGAGAGCGTGGCCACCTACTGCTTCGACACCACCGCTGCGCAGGCTGCGACCGGACTGGACGTGCCTACGGCGAACACCCAGGCCGAGCGCCTGCTTGCGACCTGGCCGGACGAGCCGACGCCCGCCCAGCGTCGTCGGCTCGCAGCATTGTTCCTGGCAGCGGGTGAACGCGGCTCGGCGCAGGTGCAGTGGCTGCGCCTGCCTGCGTCCGAGCGCAAAGGCGGTGATGGACTGACACCTGCCCTGGTCGAGATCCTCAAAAAAGGCCTGGTTCGCCGCAATGAAACCCACCTGATCGCCGCCGAGGTCGCCGCCCGCCTCGGGCAGGAACGCCTGTGGGCCGTGGACGACCACACGGCCGATTCGCCCACGCCCGCCGAGGATGAAGCGGCGGCCAGCGCGGCCATCACCGGTGCCTGGAACAATACGCACTCGCGCGCGCGGCGGGAGGCCGATGAACGCCTCGTGGCCGGTCTGGACAAGCCCGGCGGCGTCATGGCGCTGTATCGGGACTACAACAGCCCGGCGGCGGCGATGGCCGCCTACCAGAGCGACTTCGGCGCGACGCTCGTCGAGCCGTCCTCCAAGGCGTTCGGCCGGATGTACGTCGGTTACTGGGAAACCCGCAACCTGCGCATGGTCGCCAACATCCGCGACGTGCTGAGCCAGCATCCTGGCAGACGCATGCTGGCCATCGTGGGTGCCTCGCACAAGGGCTACTACGAGGCCTACCTCAATCAGATGCATGACGTGCGGCTGGTCAGTGCGGACACGGTATTGCGTTGACGGGAACAGGTGCCGGCCATGCGCCGGCGCTATCCTGCAAGGCCCGATTCGCAGGTGCCGACATGTTGAAAGTGATCGCCGAGGATTTCATCCATCCCGATGCGGTGGACACCGTGCTTCCCCTGTACCGGGAGCTGGTCGCGTGCACGCTGCGCGAGCCGCTCTGCCTCGGCTATGAACTGTTCGTCGACCAGAAGGATCCGGGCCACTTCATCTTCATCGAGCTGTGGCCCGACCGCGCCGCGCTCGACCTGCACTGTGCCAGCGAACACTTCCAGCGCCTGGTGCCACAGATCAATGCCTTCCAGTGTGCGCCGTGCCGGTTCCTGCTGATGGATGCCGTACGGGTGTAGTGCCTGCAGCGGGATGCACATGATCGCTGCGGCCATGCCGCCACAGCAACAGGCAGGCCGCAACCGTGCAGGACAGGCTCAGGACCAGCAGCGCGACCGCACCTTGCTGCAACACGGGCAACAACGCCCGTGCGTGCAGGTCGCCGCGCAGCTGTTCGGCGCGTAGACAGGCGGCCAGCGCCAGGCACCAGCCGATCAGGGCCGGAATGAACTTGCGTACCGCAACCGGGTTCCAGGCATTCATGGAGGTTACCTGCGTGAGTGGAGTGCGCGCAGTATTCGCGCGCGTCCTCTCACAGGCTGAGATCAGTCCTCCGCGGCGTCGGGATCGTCACCCGGAAGCTGGGACAACTCGCCCTGCACCTGCACGTTGTTGCGCCCCATCGCCTTGGCCCGGTAGCACTGGGCATCGGCCGCAGCCACCGCCTGGTCCACGCTCATGCCGCCGGCCAGCGGCGCGATACCGATGCTGGCACCGATCCGCAGCCGGTCCTGGTCCCACGGAATGGACAGCGCGGCCAGGGTGTGCAGCAGCTCGCCCCCGATGCGGGCCGCACGCCGCGGCGTGCAACCGGACAGGATGACCGCGAATTCGTCACCGCCCAACCGCGCCACCACGTCCGAATCGCGCACGCCATGGCGCAGCACGCTGGCCACCGCCCACAGCACGGCATCGCCGGCCAGATGGCCCCAGGTGTCGTTGACCGGCTTGAAGCGGTCCAGATCGATGTACATCAGCGAGGCGGCCTGGCCGGTGCGCTCCACGCGGGTGATCGCCTGCTGCAGGTGCACCTCGAAACCGCGGCGGTTGCTCAGTTCGGTGAGCGGATCGATCTCGGCCAGGTGGCGGGCTTCGCGCTGGCGTGCCCGCTGCTGGGTGTCGTCGCGCAGCACCCACACCGCGCCGCGCACGTGGCCTTCGTCATCGCGCAGCCAGGCGCGGGTCAGGTCCACCGGCACCGTTGCCGTGCCCAGGCGCAGCAGCAGGTCGGCGTGCAGGTCCACCGCGTTGCTCTCCGGGTCCAGCAGCACCGTCACATCCAGTACCGAACCGGGCGCGTACTCGGTGGTCAGCGCCAGCACGTCCTGAACCTTATGTCCGGCCAGCGACAAGGCGCCATCACCGGCCAGGGTGCGCACCGCAGCCGCGTTGGCGTAGTCGATGCGGCCATCAAGGCTGACGCTGAGCACCAGGTCGGCCACCGCATCCAGGGTGATTCGGCTGCGTTGTTCACTCTCGAACAGGCGCTGCTCGCTGCTGCGCTGGGCGGTGATGTCCTGGATCTGCGACACGAAATGCAGCGGTTCGCCATGCTCGTTGCGCACCAGCGACACCGACAGCCGCGCCCAGATGATGCGGCCGTCGCGGTCGAGGTAGCGCTTTTCCAGGTGATAGTGGCTGCGTCGCCCGGCCAACAGGTCCTGTACCAGGGCCAGGTCGGTCTGCAGGTCATCGGGATGGGTCAGGCGCTGGAAATCGACCTGCAGCAGCTCTTCTCGCGGGTAGCCCAGTATCCGGCACAGCGCGTCGTTGACATCCAGCCAGCGTCCTTCCAGCGACACCAGTGCCATGCCCAGTGCGGCAGAGGTGAACGCGCCAGCGAACTTCTCTGCCGACAGTCGTGCTTCGGCGCGTGCCTGCAGGATCTCGGTAATGTCGATGGCCATGCCGACGTAGCCGATGCGCGTTCCATCGGCACTCTCCATGCGGCTGATCGACAGGCGTACCTGGCGTGACTGGCCATCCTTGCGCAGCAGCGTCCACTGCCGCGAGTAGGTCTGCCCGTCGGCACGCGCGCTCAGCGCCTCGAACACGCCGGGAAGATTGCCATCAGCATCGGCCAGCGGCTGCAACCACGCTTTCAGTTCGGCTGGATCGTGGAAGGCGTCGAGCCGGCGCTGGCCGACCACCTCCGCCGCGCTGTAGCCCAGCAGGCGCTCCGCCCCCGTGTTGAACAGGGTGATGGTGCCATCGGTATCGGTGGCGATCACCGCCACCTCATCGGACGCATCGACCACGGCCTGCAGGCGTTGCCGGGTCTCGGCCGCGTCCTGCCTTGCCTGCTGCAGCTCGGTGACATCGGCATGGGCACCGGCCATCCACAGCGGCTTGCCGTGCCCGTCCCATTCAAAGACCCGGCCACGGTCCTGGATCCAGATCCACTGGCCGTTCCTGTGGCGCATGCGCAGCAGGCAGGCGTAGTTGTCGCTGCGCCCTTCGAAATGGTCGTCCAGCGCTGCATCGGACAGCGCAATGTCATCGGGATGGACCAGCTTCAGGAACGTCTTCTGGCAGATCGGTTCCAGCTCATCCAGGCGATAACCGACAATCTCGGCCCAGCGCGCATTGACCCGCATCTCGCCGGTCTGCACGTTCCATTCCCAGGTACCCGCAGCGGTACCGTCGATGATCATCGCCAGCCGGCGACGCTCTTCCGCCAACGCCTGCAGGCGGCGCTCCAGCAGTCCATTGCCGTGGGTGCCCTGGCCCGGCATCACTCCGGTCCCCTGCCGGCACGGGCAGGCGCCGACCGCAGCGGAGCGCTGCGGCCTGCAACGAAGACGGCGGGTCGTGCTGGCGTCATGGTCCTCCCCAGCGACAGCGGGGAGGCCAAACGCCCCCCTCAGGCGCAAGTGTGCGCAATCACGGGGAAAACCGACAAGTCCCCCACCCCGGATCAACCGTGACGGGGGGCACGATCCTCAGCTGCGCTTGGCCCGGGCAAAGGCCTCGGCCAGGGCATTGTTGGCCGGCGGCGCAGACTGGGCCGGACGGCCGCCAGCGCCCTGGCCGCGGTTCGGTCCACGGTTCTGGCCGCCAGCGTCACGGCGCGGCCCTTGGCCCTGGCCCCGCTCATCGCGCTGGCCCGGGCGGCTGGTGGCCTGGCCCGGGGTATCGTCCAGGCGCCGGGTCAGGGCGATGCGCTTGCGCGCCACGTCCACCTCCAGCACCTTCACCTTGACGATGTCACCGGCCTTGACCACGTCGCGCGGGTCCTTCACGAAGGTATCGGCGAGCGCCGAGATGTGGATCAGGCCGTCCTGGTGCACGCCGATATCGACAAAGGCCCCGAAGGCGGCCACGTTGCTGACCACGCCCTCCAGCACCATGCCCTCGCGCAGGTCCTTGATGTCCTCGACGCCCTCGGCGAAGCGCGCCGCCTTGAACTCCGGGCGCGGGTCGCGGCCCGGCTTTTCCAGTTCCTTCAGGATGTCGCGCACGGTCGGGACGCCAAAGGTGTCGTCGGTGAACTGTTCTGCCTTCAGGCCACGCAGGAAGCTGCCGTCACCGATCAGCGCCTTGATCGGGCGCGCGGTGCTGGCCACGATGCGCTCAACCACCGGATAGGCTTCGGGGTGTACCGCCGAGGCGTCCAGCGGCTGGTCGCCATCGGCGATGCGCAGGAAGCCGGCGCACTGCTCGAAGGTCTTCTCGCCCAGGCGCGCGACCTTCAGCAGGTCCTTGCGGCACTTGAACGGGCCGTTGTCGTCGCGATGGCGCACGATGTTCTCGGCCACCGTGGCCGACAGGCCGGACACCCGGGACAGCAGCGCGGCCGAGGCGGTGTTGACATACACGCCGACCGCGTTCACGCAGTCCTCCACGCGCGCGTCCAGCGCCCGCGCCAGGCGGTACTGGTCCACGTCGTGCTGGTACTGGCCGACACCGATCGCCTTGGGTTCGATCTTGACCAGTTCGGCCAGCGGGTCCTGCAGGCGACGAGCGATCGATACCGCGCCACGCAGCGACACGTCCAGCCCCGGGAACTCCTTGGCCGCGAACTCGGAGGCCGAGTACACCGAGGCGCCCGCCTCGCTGACCACGACCTTCTGCAGCTTCGGGTTGGCGGCAGCCTTGATCGCTTCGCCGGCCAGCTTGTCGGTTTCGCGGCTGGCGGTGCCATTGCCGATCGCGATCAGCTCCACGTTGTGCTTGGCGCACAGCTGCTTGATCGTCTGCACCGACTGCTCCCACTGACGGCGCGGTTCGTGCGGGTAGATGGTGTCGGTGGCGACCAGCTTGCCGGTGGCATCGACCACGGCAATTTTGCAGCCAGTACGGATGCCAGGGTCCAGGCCCAGCACAGTCTTCGGGCCGGCCGGTGCGGCCAGCAGCAGGTCCTTCAGGTTGTCGCCGAACACCGCGATGGCTTCGGCTTCGGCCTTTTCGCGGGCCTGGTTGAACAGGTCCAGCAGAAGATGGGTGTGCAGCTTGGCGCGCCAGGTCAGGCGGCAGGCATCCAGCAGCCAGCGGTCGGCAGCACGACCCTGGTCGGCGATACCGGCCTTGCGTGCCACCCGAGCCTCGGCGTACTGGTGGCCCGCTTCGGCATCGCTGCCCGGGTCCAGTTCCAGGAACAGGATCTCTTCGCGGCGCGCGCGGAACAGCGCCAGCAACCGGTGCGAGGGAATCTTCGCCAGAGATTCGGCGTGTTCGAAATAGTCGCGGTACTTGGCGCCTTCGGTTTCCTTGCCCTCGGCCACGCGGGCACGGATCACGCCGGTCTCGCCCAGCCAGGTGCGCAGCTCGCCAACCAACGCGGCATCTTCGCCCCAGCGCTCCATCAGGATCGCGCGGGCGCCTTCCAACGCGGCCTTGGTGTCGGCCACCCCCTTGTCGGTATCGACGAAGGTGGCCGCGAACGTCTGCGGGTCCTGCGTCGGATCGGCCAGCAGGCCATCGGCCAGCGGCTCCAGACCGGCCTCGCGGGCGATCTGGGCGCGGGTACGGCGCTTGGGCTTGTACGGCAGGTACAGGTCTTCCAGCCGGCTCTTGGTATCGGCGGCCAGGATGTCATTGCGCAGCTCGTCGCTGAGCTTGCCCTGCTCGCCGATGCTGGCCAGCACCGCCGCACGGCGGTCCTCCAGCTCGCGCAGGTAGGTCAGCCGGGTTTCCAGGTTGCGCAGCTGGGTGTCGTCCAGGCCACCGGTCACTTCCTTGCGGTAGCGTGCGATGAACGGAACGCTGGCGCCCTCGTCGAGCAGGCCGACGGCGGCGCGTACCTGGGCGGACTGGGCACCGATCTCGTCGGCGATGGTCTGGGCGATCTGCTGGGCGAGCGCGCTCTGGGCGTTCTTGGCGTCGTGCATTGCTTCAGGTCTGAGCCGCGTTACGGGAAGACCCCATTCTGGCAACCGACGACGGAGCCGGACAAGGCATTGACAGGGGACGGGGTTCAGCGGCGTAGCCGGAGTGGACGCCGGCATCCTGGCAAAGAGCGGGCCCGGACTGGCCCGGGGCTGGGATGCCGGCGCGGGCGCGCGATGGTGGGCGCGCCCTGCCGCGTGTTGCGAAGGTCAGCGGTAGTGGCGGGCAGCGCGCTGCATGACGATCTCGTCACGCATGCCTTCCAGGGCCATCAGGCGGACCTTGCCGACACCCTGCAGTTCCATGAACCGCTCCGTGTAGAACTCCGGCCCCAGCGCGGTGTCGGCGCGGGATTTGCTGAAGCCGTAGGGCACCACGCCCTTCTCGCCATCCTTGCTACCACCGACATAAAGAACGATTGCCATGTGATGTATTCCTCCAAATTGCTACTGCGTACTGCACTCGATGAGCGATGCTGCGAGCTCATCGGGGGAGAGCTTACCGCGTCGAACCTGACTGGAACGTCACGAAGGCTAATGACGATCGGTTGCATGCAGATGACTGCGGGATCGCAGCAGAATGCTTACGGATCCTTAACTTCCGGCTAACGAATCCGTGGGGGATTCCCGCCAACGGCGCAGCCCCTCGTGGGTGGTCGTGTAACGCGTTTGATGTGATTGGGCCGGGCGAGGTGGGTGCGCGGGACACGCCGTGAACCCGTCCCTGGGGGCTCGATGGCGCCATCCATGGCGCCAACGGTCCCGCGCACCCACCCCGCCCGGCCCCTGACAGTTTTTCGGGCACGTCCAGCCACGGAAAAGAAAAAAGAAGATCAAAAGCAAAAACAGCTTGGCTGGCCGCTTTTTGTAGAGCCGAGCCCACGCTCGGCTGCTTTCAGGCCAGTCCGCGAAGCCGAGCGCAGGCTCGGCTCTACACGAGCAAGCGCAGCGCGCGACCCGCTTCTGCTGTTCTTTATCTCTTCCGTGGCTGGACGCGCACGGAATCTGTCAGCGGCCGGGTGGGTGGGGGTGGCGGGTATCCGCGGCTTGGGTCGGGCGCATGCGCCCGACGGGTTGGGCAGGACGCCCAACCCCGGTCTTGCCGTGTGCGCAGGACAGCGCACACGTGCAAGCCGCGGCCAAGCCCCCATGGATGGGTTCACGGCGTCCCCGCTGGCCCCACCCACCCGGCCAGCCCCCAGGAAGCAGGCATTCCGCGACCAAGCCACGAGGGGCGGTGCCGTTGGCTGGAAACTACGGCCACCAGCCTTGCCCGAACCGGGCGAAATGATCGGCCGCCCGCTCGAACGGATTGCGCGCACTCACCCCGCCACACAGCAGGTACACCGGCAGGTACAGCGGCCCCAGCACCATGTACTGGTAGACATGCGCACGCTCATGGTCGTCCAGCCGGATCAGCGGCTCCACGCCCCACCCCGCCTGATGCGCGTAGGTCCGGCAGGAAATGCCAAGATCGTGGCCCGTGTGCAGGATCACATTGCCCAAGGTGATCGCCCCACCCGGCCCCCACGGCCAGCGGTCGAACACCAGCGCGCAGTCACGCCGGCTCCAGCGCAATGTCGCGCCGCCGAGCATGCCGGCCAGCCCACCCATCAGGCCGATCAGGGTGTTGGGCAGGGTCCACACCGCGCCCAGCACCTGCAGCGCGCGCAGCCAGATCGGCCAAGGCCGGGAGGCGGTGTTCAATCGGCCTCGTTCGGCATCAGCAGCCACAGGATCAGGTAGACCAGGATGCCGGGGAAGGCCGCCGAGGCCAGCGACAGCAGCACGTAGACCACCCGCAGAAGGGTGGCATTCCAGCCGAAGCGATGGGCAATGCCACCCATCACGCCGGCGATCATGCGGTCGTTCAATGAACGCGACAGTGTCTTGGGCGTGGTGTTCATGGCGGCGGCTCCGGGCAACGGACAGGGCAGTCGAGCGTGGCTCGACTCTACACCCTGCCCATGTCTACGGCGTGCGGTGACGCAGCGCCTGCAGGCGCGCACCGAACCAGGCGGCTGCGGTCTGTTCAGGCTGCCCCGGGCACTGGATGCGATAGGGTTTGCCGCTCATGCTGCTCTGGCTGGCGGCGCGCTCGATGAACTGCTCGGCGCTGTCCACCATGTCCTTCTTCAGCAGATAGTCGTACTTGCGCTGCAGATGCGCGCGCGCATCGCCGCCGTCATACCAGCTGCCATTGCGCTGGAACCGGCACTGGGAGCCGTCCAGGCTGGCGATCAACTGGGCGATCTCCCGCCGTGCATCCGCACTGGGTGCGGCCTGGGCAAGTGGTGCTGCCAGTAGCGCGGCCAAGATCAGAGGAATTCGTCGGGACATCAGGGGCCTCATGGCGGCCGAGCAAGCTCGATTCTATCGCTGCATGGCCTGAATATTCTCGCAAAACGAGAGGAAGTCCGGGGCGACAAGAATCGCGTCGTCCGCACGGATATGCTCCCCCGCAATTGTGAATTTCACACTACCTGTCCGCGTATCAAGCCAATAGTCGTTGTCGCCGCAGTCAACCCCAAAGGGGATGTGAGATTCAAAGAACGCCAGAGCGTCACGATGGCGGTCTGCCCTCCATTCCATCACATCAACGATTGACACAAGCCGAGGATTGGGAGGCACGCCCGGCACCTCGATGCAATGGAATGCCTCCAGCTCAAGCCGATTTCGATCTTCTGCGGTAACTTCGTAGAACGTGTCCCGATAGAACACCGCGCCGCCGTCGAAGTAGCCACCATTGTGCTTCGAATAGAATTCGATAAAGGCATCTCTGCCGGGAAATCTGCCCGGCACCATCACTGCAATCAGATCGATCGGCACCGGTGGCGACGAATCGTTGAACACGACGTTGTTCCGGGCGAAAACTGCTGGCTGAGCCATGTGCCTGTCCATCAAACGGTGTTTGAGCTTATCCACCTTTCGAAGTCGAGCAAGCTCGACTCTACAGGTCGCGCGCCTTCAGCCAACCATCGATCGTGGCCGGCACTTCGCGCTGCGCGCGCCCGGACACGTAGATGCCGATATGGCCACCGCGGAAGCTGGACTCGGTGTAGTCGTCCGTGCCCAGGCGCCCGCGCATCGCGCGCGAGGCGTCCGGCGGCACCAGATGATCCTGCTCGGCGTAGATGTTCAGCACCGGCAGCGTCACCTGCGACAGGTCCACTGCTTCCTCGCCGATCCTTACCGTGCCCTTCATCAGGCCATTGGCCTGGTAGAACTGCTTGATGAAATCGCGGAACGCCTCGCCCGCCAGGTCCGGCGAATCGAAGATCCACTTCTCCATGCGCAGGAAGTCCTCCAGCGCCGCCTTGTCATCGAGGATGTCGAGCAGGCCGACGTACTTCTGCACGTTCAGGCGGAACGGCTTGAGCATCAGGTAGCTGGCGTTCATCAGGTCGGCCGGGATGTTGCCCAGCGTATCGACCAGCAGGTCCACGTCCACCTGCCGCGCCCAGTGCGAGAGCATGTTGTCGGCGGTCTGGAAATCGACCGGGGTGACCATGGTGATCAGCTTGCCCAGCTTCTGTTGGCGCAACGCTGCGTAGCACAGCGCGAACACGCCGCCCTGGCAGATGCCGAGCAGGTCGACCGGGCCACCACTGCGCACGCGCAGCGCATCGACCGCTCCGTCGATGTAGCGCAGCAGGTAGTCCTCCAGGGTCTGGAAGCGTTCGGACCGGTCCGGGTAGCCCCAGTCCAGCACGTACACGTCCTGGCCCAGCGCCAGCAGCTTCTGCACCAGCGAACGGTCGGCCTGCAGGTCGACCATGTACGGCCGGTTGACCAGCGCGTAGACGATCAGCAGCGGCGTGCGCCGGGTCGGCGCCTGCTCACCGACGAAGCGATACAGCACCACCTTGCCGTCGCGCCAGACTTCCTCGCGCGCGGTCACGCCATAGTCCACGTCTTCCACCTGCGGCAGCAGCTTCAGCCCTTCCATCAGCTTGCGCTGCATGGCCAGGCTCTCCTGCATCAGGTCATCGGCGTTGAAGCCCAATGGTCCCTTCATCGGTCACGCGCCCGAGCGGAAGCGCGAGGTGCGGCCTTCTTCGCAGATGCCTTCTTCGCAGATGTCCTCTTCGCAGGCGCCTTCTTTGCCGGCGCGGCCTTCTTCGCGGCCTTGCGCGCAGTTGGCTTCACCTTCGCCGGCGCCGGCTGCGCCACCGGATCGACCTCAGCGGTTCCGGCCAGCACAGCCACCTGCGCCTGCAGGCGGCGCAGGCTGCGCTCCAGCTCGGCGATGCGGCGGTGTGCGGCATCCATCTCGCTGCGGGTGGGCAGACCGATCCGTTCACTCATCTGTTCCACCTCCCGCTGCAGGCCGGCGCGCAGGCGCATCTGCGCGTTGCCCAGCGAGGCGTACACCTGCTGGAACGGTTCGGACATGGCGACCTTGGCGTAGGCCTCCTCGGCAACTTCGATCCACAGGTCGAACATCGCGCGGGCGCTGGTCAACTGGCTGCCGGGCTGTTCGTGCTCGGCCAGGCGCTGCTCGAACAGCGCAAAGGCTTCGTCCAGTGCCTGCTTGATCTGATCGACATAGGCGCGCGAATGCTGCTGGTATTCCTCCTGCGCACGCAGCAGGGCCTGCCAGCGCGCCTGGTGCTCGCGGCCGGGGCCGAATGCCGGGCTCTGCAGCCACGGGCCCGCCTGCAGCTGGAACTGCTGCAGCCAGGCGGCGAATTCGGGTACCGCGGCGCCAGCGTGCGTGCTGCCACGGGCGCCCTGCAGCATCCACTGGAGCATGCCGTCGCCCTGCCCCTGCACCGCCTCGCGCCAGGCCTGGGCCACATCGGCACTGCTGGCGTCGCGGCCCGCAAACCGTGCGGCGACCTCCTGCATGGTGCCGTACCAGCTGCCCGCCTGTTCGCGGAACCGGCGCACGGCATCTTCCGGCGCGCCCTGCGCCTGCTCGGGCAACAGATGGCCCCACCAGTCGAACAACCGCTGCCAACTGCCGGGATCGTCACCGGCGGGTGCGCCGGGCGTGCTCGCATGGCGCAGGGCATCGCCCCAGGCGCCGAAATACTGCCGGGCCAGGGTTTCGAAATCGCTGCTGCCGGTGTCGTGGGCCGAGCTGGTCATCGCAGGCCTCCGCAGGGCTGGCTCATGGCTTGGGAATACGCAGGGTCTTGCTGATCATCAGCGACCCGGACAGGGCGAACAACAGCACCATCGGGTGCAGCTGCCACGGGCCGATCTGCCACTGGCCGAACCAGATGTTCTGGCCGATGGCATCGGTGCCGGCGGCAATCGCCAGTACGATCACCAGCACCAGGCTGGTCGGGATCGGGGTGCCCTCGAAATACGTGACCTTGCCCTCGTCGCCGGCGAGCGCCTCGGCAGTGACGTTGTAGCGTGCCAGGCGGCTGACGCCGCAGCAGACGAAGTAGCTCAGCACCAGCCAGTCCCATCCGCCCTGCATGCCGCAGGCATAGGCCAGCGCCGCCGGCGCCACGCCGAAGGAGATCACGTCGGACAGCGAGTCCAGCTCGCGGCCCAGGGTGGAGCTGGACTTGCGCCAGCGCGCGATGCGCCCGTCGAGGGCGTCGAAGATGAAGGCCAGCGGGATCAGCGCCATGCCGAACAGCAGATAGCCGCGCTCGCCGTCCTGCAGGAAGCGCATCGCGGCAAAGACCGCACCGGTGCCGCAGAAAGCATTGGCCAGGGTGAACCAGTCGGCCAGCTGGAATTCGCGCAGCATCGAGAAGTGACGTTTCATGGGGTCTCACGGAGCATCAAGGCCCACAGGTTACCGCGAGCGCCGCCGCTGGCGACAGCGCTGGCGCGGCCGATCCTTCACCGCCCCCTCACCCGTCGTCACCGGCGGTGAATTTTTCGCCACCCATCTTGACAGCCTAGGGGGGTGGCGCCTGTCGGGGCTTATCCACAAAGTTGCCCACGCGTAATCCACACCCCCTGTGGACAACCAGATCTCACCGACTGCGACGGTGGACATTTCCTCATCACTCTTCCGCGGGGTTTCCCTACTTCCCAAGCCGCAGAGTCGGCGCTATGGTCACCGGCGGGCCCGCCGCCGCCGCGTCCGATTCCTGGTGACGGGCGGCGATGATGCCGGATGCTTCCACCTGCCGCTGGCGCAGCGGCCCTGAAGTGGTAGAGCCGACCGCTCGCCGGCTGCCCCGACCGTTCAGCGTTGCCGGCCAGCGGCCGGCACTACCCAGCCTGCACCCGCCGCCAGCGCTCGAAACAGAACACCTGCATCACCAGCATCGCCAGCAACCCCAGCGGCCACGCCCACCACACGCCGGCCAGCCCATGCCGCGCCTGCAACCACATCGCCAGCGGCAGCTCCAGCAGCAATACCGCCGTCATGCCCAGCAGCGCTGGCCGCCATACCGTGCCACTGCCGCGCATCACCCCTACCAACACGGTGCTGCCGCCCATCGCCAGCACGCCCCATGCCACCGTGCGCAACTGCAGCGTGGCCAGTTCATGCGCTTCGGCAGCCACCAGGATCAGGCCGGTCAGCCAGGGCGCAAGCGCCATCACCAGCAGCACCACTGCACTCAGCATCGCCAGTCCAAGCAGCACGCCGGTGCGGGCGATGCCGGGCAGCCGTGCCGTACGCCCCGCGCCCATCGCATGCGCCGCAAGGATGGTGGCGGTAATGCCCAGTGACATGGCCGGCAGCTGCACCCAGCTCATCAACTGGTTGACCGCACCGTAGGCCGCCGTGGCCGTGTAGCCGTAGCGGTTGATCCAGCCCAGCAATACGATCTCGGCAATGGCCAGGCTGAGCATCTGCAGCGAAGACGGTACGCCGATGCGCAGCATCGCGCGGATGAGCGCGCCATCGAAACGGATGGCACGCAGCAGCTCGCGCCGTGGCGCCAGGGGATGTCCTACCCGCTGCCAGCGCCACAGCAACCAGCCCAAGGCCAACAATGAGGCAAACGCCGCCGATACAGCCGCACTGGCCGACCCCAGCCGCGGCAGGCCGGCCCAGCCCAGGATCAGCAGCGGCGTGCACAGCAGGCCGACCACCGTGGCCAGCAGCAGCGCCTGCAGCGGCGTCTTTGCATCGCCCACCGCGCGGCTCACGGCAGTGGCCAGCCACAGTAGGAAGAACACCGGAGCCGCCAGCAACAGCACGCGCGCGTACACGATGGACTCGCCGAGGATCGCTGCCGGCGTGCCCAGTGCCGCCAGCAGCTGTGGCGCGAAACCGCCGCCCAGGGCCATCACCAGCACCGACAACAGCAGGATCAGCGCCACCGCGCTGCCGGCCACCGCGCGCGCCTGTTGCGGGCGGCCCGCGCCCCAGGCCTGGCCGATCAGCACCATCGCGCCCGTGGCCAGGCCCATCACCAGGGCCAGCAGCAGGAAAAAGACCGGGAAGAACGCCGCGGCCGCAGCCACCGCCTGTGTGCCAAGCAGGTGGCCGAGATAGATGTTGTCCAGCGTGCCTGCGGCCAGCTGCAACGCATTGGTCAGCAGCATCGGCAGCAGCAGCGTCAGGTAGGTGCGCCACAGCGGGGGTGCTGCCGGAGGTGTCGGATGTACAGGGGGGCTCATGGGATTCTCTGGGCAAGGCGCCGCCCTGCCCGGCGTTTCCGCCAGCAAAGCAAGCACAGGGGAAGCGGGCCGCGGCCCGCGATCAGATGACGCCGTCGCTCAGCAACGGCGCGATGGCTCAGCCGTCAGCGTCTTCGAACGCCAGCCGCAGGGCGTGGTCGCGCACATCCCTGGGCCAGGAATGCAGCGCCGCTTCCAGGCCCGCGCGGTCATGCGCGAACAGCACCCGAATGGCCTCCTCGAAGCCCGGCAGGTCACCGGCGATGGCCTGCAGGAAGTGATAGGTACGCTCGCTGTGGCGGCGCTGCCGATCCTCGTCGGCACCGGCACGGCTGGCCGCTTCCACCAGCCTGCGCAGCACCACCGAAGCCCCACCCGGCTGTTCGGCCAACCACGCCCAATGCCGCGGCAGCAGCGTCACTTCGCGGGCGACCACGCCCAGTCTGGGGCGGCCACGGCCACGCGGGGTTGCGGGCGCCTCTCCGGTAGTGACGTCGGCATCCGCCTCCACGGCGGAGGGAAACGCTTCGGTCACCCGTGCCAGCAGCTCTGTGTCGCTGCCGCGCGTGTCGAAATCGCGGGTTCGCCCGCTGGCGTTGTCGAACACCAGCAGCGGACCGGCTGCGTTGTCGGCACGCAGTTGTTTCAACGCCAGCGCTGCCACTTCCAGCGTGCCGGAAGCGACCAGGCGATGGCCGTCGAAACAGCTGAAGGGAGGAAGTCGGGACACAGGCATGGCAATGGCATCAGAGGCGATGCGTGAATATTGCCCGGGTAATTTAACCGAGTCAATATTGTCCGGGTATTAATTTGCCAGAAGAGCGTGCCAACCAAGGTTGGCACCCACCCGATTCGTCACCTCACAGCCGGCTGTAGGACCAACTGACCATGCGGCCGTCCTTGTACGGCATCACGCCGTGGAACGGGCGCGGGTCGGCGTCGAACACCAGCGGCAGGAAGTTGCGGTCGCCCTCCCACATCGGCAGCGTGTCCAGCTTGTCCAGGTCCACCCACTCCAGCGTGCCCTCGTGGTTGCCGCCGTGCGGGGTGCCTTCGAAAGTGTCGATGACGAACACGAAGCCCAGCCAGTCTTCACCGTGCTTGCCGAAGCCCGGCCAGCTGAGGGTGCCGCGCAGGCGCATGCCGGTGCAGTCGATGCCGGCTTCCTCGGCGATCTCGCGACGCATGCTGGCTGCCACGTCCTCGTCCGCTTCGATCTTGCCGCCCAGCCCGTTGTACTTGCCCAGGTGGTGGTCACCCGGACGGGTGTTGCGATGGATCATCAGCACCTGGCGACGATCAGGCGACAGCACGTAGCCCAGGGTGGCGACGATCGGGGTGTACGGCATGGGCGGCATCCAGCGGCAGGTCAGCCGTGGATTATGGCCGATCAGCGCACCAGCGACAGGCGGCGCTCGGCGAGTGTGCCTGCGCCATCGGGATCGCGGCGCAGGGTGGCCACGCCGTGACCGCGCTCAGCCAGGTATTCCAGCCACTTGCCGAGGAAGGTGTTCATCCGCATGCGGTGGCTGATCAGCTCGGCCGGCGGCGGGTACAGGCCCATCGTGTCCTGCCAGCGGCGGCCGACGTAGCAATGGGTGGTCTCGGCCTGGCGTGCGTCACGGTAAAGACGCACATACGCCGAGGGATCCGGCTCACCGGTGACCGGGTCAGCCAGGTCGTAGGTCAGGCGCAGTTCCACCGTGTAGCGGTGGCACTCGATCACGTCCAGGCGTACGTCCAGGCCGTCGCCGATCGAGGAAATGTAGCTGCCCGCCACCAGTCCGGCCGGTTCGAACAGGCGCACCAGATGGCGGTAGTTCTCCGCGTACAGGCCCATGAGCCAGCTCAACCGGCTCAGGCGGGGAATGCGTTCGGTGCGGGGCGAGGCTTGGGCCATGGGTCGATCCTACACGTTGGTGCTTCAACGTGGGGGCGCCTCAAGCCACAGCCAACCCGTCAGCGACGATCCCTGTGTAGAGCCGAGCCCATGCTCGGCTGCTGTTCGGGAAGAACCCGGCGGCCCAGCCGAGCGTGGGCTCGGCTCTACAGGGCGAAGTGCGGCGCGCCGGAAAGGCTCAATACAGCTCGCGCTGCAGCCCCAGCGTGGCCAGCACCTTGCTGGAAATCTCCTCGATCGAGGTATGCGTGGTGCTCAGGGTCGGGATCCGCTCCATGCGGAACATGGTCTCGGCCGCAGCCACCTCGCGCTTGCAGGTCTCCAGGTTGGCGTAGCGCGAGTTCGGACGGCGCTCCTGGCGGATCTGCTGCAGCCGGTCCGGATCGATGGTCAGGCCGAACAGCTTGCGCCGGTAATTGCGCAGTCGCGGCGGCAGGCGATCGCTTTCCAGGTCTTCGTCGGTCAGCGGGTAGTTGGCCGCGCGTACCCCGTAATGCAGGGCCAGGTAGATGCAGGTCGGCGTCTTGCCCGCGCGCGACACCGCCACCAGGATCACGTCGGCATCGTCGTAGTTCACCGCGATGCCGTCGTCATGGGTCAGGGCGAAGTTCATCGCGTTGATGCGACGGTGGTAGGTATCGAAATCGACCATGCCGTGGGCCTGGCCGACCCGGGCCAGGCGCGGGCTGGCCAGTTCACGCTCCAGCGGCTCGATGAACGGCGCGAACACATCCAGCATCAGCGCCCCGCTGTCGGCCAGGATCAGGCTCAGGCTCTGGTCCACGCAGGAGTTCACCACGATCGGCCGGACCTGGTAGCGCTCCCCTGCCGCCTGGATCCGGGCACAGGCTTCACGCGCTTTTTCGGGGTCGTCGACAAACGACATGCGGTCGGTAATGAAGCTGAACCCGGAGAACTGGGTCAGCAGGCTATGCCCAATGGTTTCAGCGGTGATACCGGTTCCATCGGAAACGTAGAACACCGGACGGATGGTCGACATGCGCGCTTTTACCCCCTACGAAGCTTAAAAAGGCCGCCAGCACAAGCTTGTGCCGACGGTGCTCTGCCCGGCATCATATCGGCTTCTTCCTACGGACGCGGCCACTCAGCCCGCCTCGGGCGATGGCCAAACGGAGCATCGCGCTTGAACGAGAACATCCTGTGGTTGCACGAACTGCGTCTGGCCGATCTGGCCCGCGTAGGCGGCAAGAATTCGTCGCTGGGCGAGATGATCGGCAACCTGGCCGGTCTGGGCGTTTCGGTGCCGGGCGGTTATGCCACCACCGCTGAAGCCTTCAAGGACTTCATCGCGCACAACGACCTGTCCAAGCGCATCTTCGACAAGCTGGCCACGCTGGACGTCGAGGACGTCAACGCGCTGACCGCCGCCGGCAAGGAAATCCGCAGCTGGGTGATCGATGCGCCGCTGCAGCCGCAGCTGGACCAGGACATCCGCACCGCCTACGCCAAGCTGAGCGCCGAAAACGGCGGCGGCGACGTGGCCGTGGCCGTGCGTTCGTCGGCCACCGCCGAGGATCTGCCGGATGCCTCCTTCGCCGGCCAGCAGGAGACCTTCCTCAACGTCACCGGTGCCGACGATGTCGTGCACAAGGTCAAGGAAGTGTTCGCCTCGCTGTACAACGACCGTGCCATCGCCTACCGCGTCCACCACGGCTTCAAGCATGAGGACGTGTTCCTGTCCGCCGGCGTGCAGCTGATGGTGCGTTCGGGCGTCGGTTCCTCCGGCGTGCTGTTCACCCTGGACACCGAGTCCGGCTTCCGCGACGTGGTGTTCGTCACCTCTTCGTTCGGCCTGGGCGAAATGGTCGTGCAGGGTGCGGTCAATCCGGACGAGTACTACGTTTACAAGCCCACCCTGCAGGCCGGCAAGCCGGCGATCCTGCGCCGCTCGCTCGGCAGCAAGGCGATCCGCATGGTGTATTCCGATGTTCCGGGTGAGCGCGTCAGGATCGAGGACACCCCGGCCGAACTGCGCAACACCTTCTCGATCAGCGACGAGGACGTGCAGGAACTGTCCAAGCAGGCGCTGGTCATCGAAAAGCACTACGGCCGCCCGATGGACATCGAGTGGGCCAAGGACGGCGTCAGCGGCAAGCTGTTCATCGTGCAGGCGCGCCCGGAAACGGTGAAGTCGCGCAGCCACGCCACCCAGATCGAGCGCTTCGCGCTGACCGAAAAGGGCGGCAACGTGCTGGCCGAAGGCCGCGCCGTCGGCGCCAAGATCGGCTCGGGCGTGGCCCGCGTGGTGAAGACGCTGGACGACATGAACCGCGTGCAGCCGGGCGACGTACTGATCGCCGACATGACCGATCCCGACTGGGAACCGGTGATGAAGCGCGCTTCGGCCATCGTCACCAACCGTGGCGGCCGTACCTGCCACGCCGCGATCATCGCGCGCGAGCTGGGCGTGCCGGCCGTGGTCGGTTCGGGCAACGCCACCAAGGTGATCGAAGATGGCCAGCTGGTCACCGTCAGCTGCGCTGAAGGTGATACCGGCTTCATCTACGAAGGAAAGCTCGGCTTCGAGCGCACCACCACCGATCTGGGCAACATGCCGCCGGCACCGCTGAAGATCATGATGAACGTGGCCAACCCGGAACGTGCCTTCGACTTCGGCCAGCTGCCGAACGCCGGCATCGGCCTGGCTCGCCTGGAAATGATCATCGCCAGCCACATCGGCATCCACCCGAACGCGCTGCTGGAATACGACCGCCAGGATGCGGCGACCAAGAAGAAGATCGACGAGAAGATCGCCGGCTACGGTGATCCGGTCAGCTTCTACGTGGACCGCCTGGCCGAAGGCATCGCCACGCTCACCGCCTCGGTTGCACCGAACCCGGTGATCGTGCGCCTGTCGGATTTCAAGTCCAACGAGTACGCCAACCTGATCGGCGGCAGCAACTACGAGCCGCACGAAGAAAACCCGATGATCGGCTTCCGCGGCGCCAGCCGTTACGTCGACCCGAGCTTCTCGGCCGCCTTCGCGCTGGAGTGCAAGGCCGTGCTGCGCGTGCGCAACGAAATGGGCCTGGACAACCTGTGGGTCATGATTCCGTTCGTGCGCACCCTGGAGGAAGGCCGCAAGGTCGTCGAGGTGCTGGAACAGAACGGCCTGAAGCAGGGCGAGAACGGCCTGAAGATCATCATGATGTGCGAAGTGCCGTCCAACGCACTGCTCGCCGATGAGTTCCTGGAGATCTTCGACGGCTTCTCGATCGGCTCCAACGACCTGACCCAGCTCAGCCTGGGCCTGGACCGCGACTCGTCGATCGTCGCGCACCTGTTCGACGAACGGAACCCGGCAGTGAAGAAGCTGCTGTCGATGGCGATCAAGGCCGCACGCGCCAAGGGCAAGTACGTCGGCATCTGCGGCCAGGGCCCGTCCGATCACCCGGATCTGGCCGAATGGCTGATGCAGGAAGGCATCGAGTCGGTGTCGCTGAACCCGGACACCGTGGTCGATACCTGGCTGCGCCTGGCCAAGCTGAAGGCCAACGGCTGATGCCGTAATGGGCTGACGTCGCTTTCATCGACGTCCGCCCATACTGCTGCCGCACGCAAGCCCCGCCTCTGCGGGGCTTGCTGTTTCTGGCGTCCGTGCACGCCACGCGCACCTCGCGCCTGTCCCTCAGCAGCAAAGGAACTCCCGCATGATCGCCGCCGCCCCACCCGCCCCCGCCGCAACGCCCTGGTTCCACTCGCTCAACTGGGAGCGCCTGCTGGAAACCTACGGCGTACCGTTGCTGGCCGCGATCGTGGTGCTGCTGGTGGGCCTGTGGGTGGCACGACGCCTGTCCAACGCGATGCCGCGCGCTACGGCTCGCATGGGTGTGGACCCGATGCTGGGCAGCTTCCTGCGCAACGTGGTGTATGCCGCATCGCTTGTGATCGTGGTGGTGCTGGCGATCGGCACGCTGGGCGTGCAGATCACCCCGTTGCTGGCCGTGCTCGGTACCGCTGGCCTGGCCGTCGGTCTGGCATTGAAGGATTCGCTGTCCAACATCGCCTCGGGCGTGATGCTGGTGACGCTGCGACCGTTCCGTGTGGGCGATGTGGTCACCGTGGCCGGACAGACCGGCACGGTGCGCGAAGTGCGCATCTTCCAGACCGTCATCACCGGTGCCGACAACCAGCACACCACCATTCCGAACACGCTGATCACTGCCGCACCGATCATCAACCTCACCGCCGAACCGACGCGCCGCGTCGAACTGGTGATCGGCATCGGCTATGAAGACAACATCCAGCTGGCGCGCGATACCGCGCTGGCGTTGATGAAGGCCGACCCACGCGTGCTGCAGACACCGGCACCGGACGTGGTGGTGTATGAGCTGGGCGCGCACGCCATCAACCTCGGCATCCGCTGCTACGTGAAGTCGGCCGACTGGTTCGGTACCAAGGTCACGCTGCTGGAGCAGCTGAAGCTGGGCTTTGACAAGGCCGGCATCAACATCCCGTACCCGCAGCAGGACATGCACCTGTACCTGCATGGAAAGGATGGCGGCGTGATAGAGGCTGACGCGCTGGTGCGCGACAAGCCCTGATCCATGCCGGTAGTGCCGACCAACGGTCGGCACCCACCCATCGGCGATACGACATCGGAATGCCGGCCGCTGGCCGGCAGCGTCCAGGATCAGGCCGCGACGCTCTCTTCCAGCGTCGGATAATCGGTGAAGCCCGCCGCGCCACCGCCAAAGAATGTCGCACGATCCGGCGGATTCAGCGCCGCACCGGTACGCAGTCGCTCCGGCAGGTCCGGGTTGGCGATGAACGGGCGACCGAAGCCGATCAGGTCAGCCCAGCCTTCAGCCAGTGCCTGCTCGCCGCGTTCGGCGGTGTACTTGCCGGCGTAGATCAGCGTGCCCGGGTAGACCATGCGCAGCGCCTGCTTGAACGCCACCGGCATCAACGGTGCATCGTCCCAGTCGGCTTCGGCGATGTGCAGGTAGCCCACGCCCAGCTCACCCAGCAGGTGCGCCGCGGCCAGATAGGTCGCCTGTGGCGTATCGTCCACCGCGCCCTGCAACGTCGTCAGCGGCGCCAGACGGACACCGACGCGGTCACCACCGGCTACGGCCGTCACCGCCTGCACGACCTCTCGCAGGAAACGCAGCCGGTTCTGCAACGCGCCGCCATAGCCATCGGTGCGCCGGTTGGCCTGCGAGTCGATGAACTGGTTGATCAGGTAACCATTGGCGCCGTGCAACTCCACGCCATCGAAGCCGGCGGCCAGTGCATTGCGGGTGGCCTGTGCATAGTCGGCGATGATGCCCGGAATCTCGTCCTCGGCCAGCGCGCGCGGCATCGAGTGCTGGATCATCTCGCCCACGCCCGCTTCCGGGCCAGCGCCTGCAGGGTCGACAAACACTTTCACGCCTTCGGCCAGCAGCGCCGACGACGACACCGGGGCGGCACCACCCGGCTGCAGGGCCACATGCGAGACCCGGCCCACATGCCACAGCTGGGCGTAGATGCGGCCGCCAGCGGCGTGCACCGCATCGGTCACCCGGCGCCAGCCCTGCACCTGTTCCGGGCTGTGGATGCCCGGGGTCCAGGCATAGCCCTGGCCCTGCGGGCTGATCTGGGTGCCTTCGCTGACGATCAGGCCAGCACTGGCGCGTTGGGCGTAGTAGGCGGCCATGTCCGCGGTGGCGACGTTGCCGTCGGCGGCACGCGAGCGGGTCATCGGCGGCATCACGATGCGGTTGGGCAGGGTCAAGGCGCCCAAGCGGTGGGGAGTGAACAACATGGCGGCGATCTCTTGCGGGGGGGACTGCCGCAAAGGATGGGGATGCCAGCTGCCAGGCAACAGGCATGTACTGGCAAAACAATTGTTCCCCCAAGGCAAGGATGACCGGCCGGGGGGCAGAGCCCCTTCCTGCGGAACGGGATCCGACCCCGCGCGCAACCGGGGTCGGATCCCTTTGCAACGCAAAGGGCTCCGACCCCGAAGCCGGTTACAGCGTGGGCTCGATCAGTACGCCGCCATGCGCCACGCGGTCATAGCAGGCGCGCACCACGTCTTCCCCGTACTTCAGCTCGAGACGGCGCACGATGAAGTGGCCGCGCGCCATGTCCTGGTAGTAGTCGGTGAACATGGTATTCAGTGTTGCACCGGCGGCGGCACCGACGATCGGCACCGCCTGCGCAGCGAATTTCTCGGTAACCACCACGCCGAAGCGCGCCGCCACCTTTTCCACCATCTTCGCCAGCAGCTTGCCAGCTTCCTTTGGCGCCACGCCCAGGGTCAGGTCGCGGCCGGTCACCACGCGCCCGGCCAGCTCGGCCGACAGGTGGCGCATCACATCCGTGGTGAAGCCGCGGGCCAGGTAGTAGCCGGTCTCGCTGGCATCATCGCGCGGCGAGTTGCCGCCCAACGCGAACACCTCCAGGCACGCCTGGCGGGTGCTGAACTCGGACAGGTCGAAGCCCTCGCTGCGGGCCACGTCGGCCACCGCACGCATCATGATGGTGGTCGACACCGGCAGCTCGATGAACAAGGCCGCGAAGCCGAAGGCCCCACCGACCGCGCCCGAGGTGGCCGCCGCCAGTTTGTGCCAGCGGGTGGACGCCCCCTTGCCGGGGGTGTTGTCCATGCTCCACAGCGCGGCCTGCGCCGATTTGCTCAGCGCCGCCTGCACAGCACCGTGGATGCGGTTGGAGACCGAGCTGGGCAGCGCCTTCACCGCGAACTCCAGCGGCGTGCCGACCAGGTTGGCCATGCGCGCGGTCAGGGTCGGCGCTTCCAGCAGGGCCACCGCGCGCTGCAGGTCGGACCAGTCGCGGGCGTCATGGGCGATGTCGCGGGGGAGCAGGATCGGCTCGTTCATGGCGCCGATCTTAGCGCCAGGAAGTTGAACGGTTCGTCGCGGGGTACGACAGAGGGGTCAGAGCCCTTTCCGCAGGAAAGGGATCCGACCCCGGCGCCTTGCCGGCCAGCGGCCGGCACTACCCGTTGGCGTGTCATCCGATAGCGCCGGGCCATGCCCGGCGTCGTTGTTCAGGCAACCGGCAGCCCCGACAGCGCGCCCATGAACTGGCGGTAGTGGCGCAGCTCAGCGATCGAATCGTGCACGTCGCTCAGCGCGGTGTGGTTGCTGTTCTTGCCGACGCCAGCGGCCACGCTCGGCGCCCAGCGCTTGGCCAGTTCCTTCACCGTGGACACGTCCAGGTTGCGGTAGTGGAAGTACTTCTCCAGTCGCGGCATCTGGCGGTGCAGGAAGCGGCGATCCTGGCAGATCGAGTTGCCGCACATCGGCGACAGGCCGGCCGGGATCCACTGCGCCAGGAAGTTCACCGTCTGCGCCTCGGCCTGGCCCAGGGTGGTGGTGCTGTCCACCACGCGCTGCCACAGGCCCGAGCGGCGATGCTGGTTGCGGTTCCACTCGTCCATCGCTTCCAGCGTTTCCAGCGGGTGGTGGATGGCGAATTCCGGCCCTTCGGCCAGCACGTTGAGCTGGGCATCGGTGACCACGGTGGCGATCTCGATGATCGAATCGTTGTCGGTATCCAACCCGGTCATTTCCAGGTCGATCCAGATCAGTCGCTCGTTGGCCGCGCCGTTGTCCGCCATGTGTCGCCTCGTTGCTGGGCAGGCGCGCGGCCTGCCGGTGATGGAAAGAGGCGCCCATCATACCGGTTCGCCCCCTCAGGCCTCGCCGGCATGGTCTTCCAGCAGCAGCGGCGGCTTGCCACGCTTGGCACGGAAATAGTTGGTCAGGCGCATGCTGGCCTCCTTGGCCAGCACCCCACCGTGGATCTCCACCCGGTGGTTGTGGCGGGCATCGCCCAGCAGGTCGAACACGCTGCCGCAGGCGCCGGTCTTGGGGTCGCTGGCGCCGTAGACCAGGCGGGCAACGCGTGCATGCACGATGGCCATCGCGCACATCGCGCACGGTTCCAGGGTCACGTACAGGGTGCTGCCGAGCAGCCGATGATTGGCCAGCCGCGTGCCACCGGCCCGCATGGCCACGATCTCGGCATGCGCACTGGGATCGTGCGAAGCGATGTTGAGGTTCCAGCCCTCGCCCAGCAGCTGGCCATCGGCGCCCACCAGTACCGCACCAACGGGGATCTCGTCGTACTCGCGCTGCGCACGCTCGGCCAGCGCCAGCGCATGGCGCATCCAGTGTTCATCGGCGTCGTGCACCGGTACACCCAGGGCGTCGGTCATGGCGGTTCTCGCGTGTCTGCAGGGCCAGGATGGCCGCCGGGGCCGCATTGTACGCCCGCGGCCGTGCAGGCGCCGCTAACGCGCGTCGAAGCGCTCGCGGGCGGCGTCCAGCGCCGGGAAATTGTGCTCGGCCCAACGGTCCAGGGCGGACAGCGTGTCAACCAGTCCACGTGCGACCTCGGTCAGCCGGTATTCCACATGCAGTGGCTTGCTGCCCAGATCACACCGCTCGACCAGGCCGTTGCGCTCCAGCTGCCGCAGGGTCTGGGTCAACACCTTCTGCGAGATCCCTTCGATCTTCCTCAGCAGCGCGCCATTGCGTTGCGGGCCCTGCGCCAGCGCCGGCAACAGCAGCATCACCCACTTGCCGGAGATCAGCGCCAGCGCATCGCGTGCCGAGCAATCGGCGGCATAGACATCGCCCGGGTAGGCCATGGTTACCTCAAGGTGCGTAATTGCCGGGGCATACCGGCGCCGCGAGGATGGTCGCACACTCCTCGAACACCTCGCCCCATGCGCGCCCTGATCCTGCTTGCCCATCCCGAACCCCGCTCCTTCAACGCCCACCTGGCCGCACAGGCCGCCGAACAGCTGCGGCATGACGCGCTGCAGGTGGACGTGGTCGACCTGTATGCAGAGGGCTTCGATCCGCTGGAAGCGGCCCGCCATCATTCAAGTCGCTTGCAGCCCGGCCGTTTCGATGCCCAGCGCGAACAACGCCACGGCGCCGAACAGGGTCGGCTGCCCGCCGATGTGCAGCGCCATCTGCAGCTGCTGCAGGCCGCGGATCTGGTCATCCTGCAGTTCCCGCTGTGGTGGTTCGCGCCGCCGGCAATCCTCAAGGGCTGGCTGGATCGCGTGCTGGTTTACGGGCCGATGTACAACAGCCGCCTGCGCCACGAGCACGGCGCGATGCGCGGCAAGCGTGCGTTGCTGAGCGTCACCACCGGCTCATCGGCACGGGCCTGCGCCGTCGACGGCCGCGAGGGAGATACCCGGTTGTTGCTGTGGCCCTTGATGTACAGCCTGCGCTACGTCGGCTTCGACGTGCTGGAGCCGCATCTGGTGCATGGCGTGCGTTCCGGGCTGGCAGCGGAGCGCGTGCAGGCACACGACGAGGCATTGGCTGCAGCAACCCACTACTACCGCGAACGCCTGGCGCAATGGCCGCGGTGGCCCACCGTGCCCTTCAACGACAGCGGCGATTTCGAGGATGGCGTGGTGCTGCGCGCGGAGGCCACTGCCTACAGCCCCTTCATCCGCCATCGCAACACCGGATGAATCCACGCCTGCGCGCTGGGTCGGGACGCGCCATACTACGCGCTCTTTGCAAGCACCTTGGTGAACCCATGACCACCCTCCGTCCCTCGCGCGCCGACGACGGCGCCGCCCTCGTCGACCTCTGGCGCCGCGCCGTCGACGCCACCCACAACTTCCTCAGCGCCGACGACCGCCAGGCCATCGATGGCGAAGTCGCCGGCTTCCTGCCGCAGGCTCCGATGACCGTGGCCGTCGACGCTCAGGACCGCCCCCTTGGCTTCATGCTGATCGACGGCACGCACATGGAAGCGCTGTTCATCGATCCGGACGTACGCGGCACCGGTATCGGCCGGCAGTTGCTGCAGCACGCGCTGGCCCTGCATCCGCAGCTGAGTACCGACGTCAACGAACAGAACGCGCAGGCCGTCGGCTTCTACCAGCGCATGGGCTTCGTCGAAACCGGACGTTCACCGCTGGATTCGCAGGGCCGCCCGTATCCCCTGATCCATCTCCGGTACAACGGCTGACATTCGACGGATGTTCGAGGCCCGCCCCGATCATCAGGCCGTGGCCTCGAATGCCGGCGAGTACTGCACCTCTCCCTGCGCCATCGGTGGCCGCAGGCACAGCGCCTGGAAGTACTCTGGCGGCACACCCGGCAGCACCAGGCCCGGCTCGGCGCGGAATCCGAATCGACCGTAATACGCGGGTTCTCCCAGCAATACGCAGCCCTGTGCCCCCTGCTCACGCAATGCGCCGAGCGCCGCGTGCATCAGCGCCGCACCGATGCCCTGCCCCTGCCAGTCCGGCAGCACCGAGATTGGCCCGAGGCCGAACCAGCCGGTGCTGCCATCGCTGATCGTCACCGGCGACAGCGCGATGTGCCCGACGACCTGTCCGTCCTTCTCGGCGACCAGCGAAAGACTCAGCTCTCCACGCGAACGCAGCGCATCCACAATGAACTGCTCGGTGTGGCTGCTGTGCGGGGCTTCGCGGAAGGCCGCCTCGGTGAGTGCATGGATGACAGCGTGGTCTTCGCGGGTTTCAGAGCGGATCGTGCAGTTCAAGGACAACACCTTTGATGAAGTGATGGACATGTGAATGATCGATTCCGGTCACGGATTCAGCTGCGAACCTGCGTCGGCGTCAGAGCCAACGCGACGATCGGATGCCCTGTGCGGCAAGCGATCTGCCGGCGGCGCGCCCCGGGAGCGTCAAAAATCCGTCTCCAAGGGTGGCACAGGGCTCCCGGCACGCTCCATAATCGAGAAACCTGCCACCCAGGAAGGATAGACGGACATGGACGCACCATGCAGGATCGGGCCATGGGTGTAGCGCACCTCGCACACAGGGGACGGCCGCTGCTGGCAGTGCTCGCCCTCGTCCTGCTGGCGGCATGCTCGCCCTACGCCGATGCAGAGCGCGACGTCGCCGCGGGTGGACGCGGCCTGGCCAAACTCAACCCGGCGCCGAAGCAGGCCTATGAGCTGGTGCTGACAGTGAAGGATGCACCGGGCCCGTTCGCGGTTGTTGAGGGCGTGGCCCAGTATGACGTGAGCAACTACGGAGACTGCGGGAGGGTCATCTGGTCCACCGGCACGGCCAGCCGCATCACCAGCCAGGAACCGGTGGAACTGCGCAGGACGGGCGAGAACGAATACCGCGGTACGTTCTACCTCGACCGCATGCAGGACCAGGACTATTACGATCGCGGTACGTGCCACTGGACGCTGACCGGCGTTGGCGCGATGTTGCGTGCCACGACCGGCGAAGCTGATACGCGATTCCTGACGTTCATCGACAAGAAGCGCATGGACGCGGGATCGCCGTTGACTCTCTACTATCCGAAGACTGCTTATCCCCGCGCCGAGCTCGCTGCCAACTTCCCTGCCAGCGGCAAAGAAGAGCCGTCGGCCTACAAGGAGGAACTGCGCGACGCGCTGTTCTCGACCACAACCACTGTGCGGACGCTCGCGCCATGAGCTGCCAGTGCCACATTTCCCCCTACACACCAGGAGGCCGACATTGCGCCACAAGATGATTCCGTGCCTTGCTCTGCTTCTGTTGACCGCCTGCCATCCGGAGACCGCCATGAACCAGGAACGTGCCGCTGCTGAAGCCGATGTCGCCCAGGGTGGGCGCGGCCTCGCCAAGCTCAACCCCAGCCCGCGCAAGGCCTATGAACTGGTGCTGCGCCTGAAGGACGCCCCGGGCGATTTCGCGGTGGTCGAAGGTGTCGCGCAGTACGACGTCACCAACGAAGACCAGTGTGGCTATATCGAGCCGGCCACCGGCACGGCTGCACGGATTACCAGCCAGGAACCGGTGGAACTGCGCAAGGTCGCTGATGGCGAGTACCGGGGCACTGTATACATCGACCGCATGCTGGATGAGGATTACTACGGTCGCGGTGTCTGCAAGTGGGAGTTCACCGGTGCAGGCGCGATGCTGAAGGCGACGGGGGCCGAGGGCGAGACGCGTTTCCTTTCATTTATTGAAGCAGCGCCATTCGTGAAAGGCGAGACCGAGACTCGCCACTATCCTCGTTCGGACTATCCGCGCGTGAACGAGATTCCTGACTACGGCGCAAGCGGCCAAGAAGACCCCACCAAGTTCCGCCCTGAGCTGCAGAATTCGCTGTTCTCGGCTTCACTTGAAGCCAATGAGGTCCGCCAATGAGCCTCAGCAGCCAAGACTATGCGGGTATTTCCGACGACGTGTACAAGGACCGTGCGGTCGGTCGACGCGCTCCCGGCAAGGAAGAGCTCGTAGCGATCAACGGGCATGAGTACAAGATCCTCGAGCACGTTGATAATCGATTGAACGGTTATCAGGGAACGATCTACCAGCGAGTCGACACCAATGAAATTGTCGTCGCACATCGCGGCACCGAACAGATCGCCCGCGATGCGATCCTGACCGATGGTGGCATGGTTGTCGCCCGCACCAACGTCCAGGCACCGGACGCCATCGCGCTGACCCAACGCGCCCTGGCCTACGCCAAGAAGGAGGGGCAGGATCTCGGACAGCGCCCACCCGAAGTCACCGTCACCGGCCACTCTCTCGGTGGCGCGCTGGCCCAGATCACCTCGCACCATTTCAACGTCAAGGGCGAGACCTTCAACGCCTATGGCGCGGTCAGCCTCAGCTACCGCATCCCGGAAGGCGGCAACACCATGATCAACCATGTCATGGCCTCCGATCCGGTCAGCTCTGCCTCGCCGCACTTCGGCCAAGTGCGCATCTACGCCAAGCCGGATGAGATCAAGACACTCGCCGCAAACGGCTTCAGCAATCACTCGTTGCGCGCCCTTATCCCTGACCGGCCGATCATCGCCGCAGGCAGCTCGTTCGGCGCGCACAAGCTGGGCAACTTCCTCGGCGACGGCTCGGTGCTGAAACACCCGGAAACGCAGAAGCTGGCAAAAGACAACGCCAGGATGATCGAGGAGTACCGCGACGACGTTGAATCACTGCGCCGTGGTGTCACCCGCGCGGCGCGCGGCATTCCGGGCGGCGCCGTCGATCTGTACGACCATATCCGCGGCCCGCTGCAGCCCGGTGAGCCGGCACGCCGCGAAGCGGAGAAGAACGGCCATCACACCAGCATGTTGCGCATGGACGATGCCAACCACGTGGGCAACCCACTGTTCAACGACGCGATCCGTGGCGTGCACGCGCAGGACGTCCGCGTCGGCCGGGTACCAGACGTAATGAGCACGCAACTGGCCGGCAGCCTGGCCGCCGAAATGCATGCGGCGGGCGGCAAGCGCATCGACGAGGTGGTCATGAATGCCGATGCCTCGCGCAGCTTCGCCGTGCAGGGCCAGGGCGGTGACCCGGCCCACCTTCGCGTGTCAGTGGATACGGCGGTGGCGATGAACACACCGCTGGAACAGAGCAGCCAGCGCATCGACCAGCAGGCCGCAGGTCAGCGCCTTGCACTGGAGCGCGACCAGCAGCTGGAACAGCAGCAGAACCAGACCCGCAGCCTGCAGGCCTGATGGACAGCACGGGAGCCGGTCTTTCCGGCTCCCGTTGTACATCGGCACTCTGGTTCAGGGGCTGGAGGCCGCCACCGGCAGCGATGCTCCGGCCGTCACGAACAGATCCGGCCCGGAATCCGGGAATCCACCGCAGGCGCGATCGCCGGGCGCCACCGGATCACAGGGCCACTGCGCCCGCGCGACTTTGTCGCGCAGCTCGAAGCGATCGCCGGTCCAGACCACGAACGCGATGTGCTCGCGGTTCCAGTCACCGTAGGCGCGCGGACCACCCTTCTGCGCCGACTCCGGATACTGCACGAACCAGCGCATGGCCGGGCCATACTGCAACTTGCTGTGGTCCAGGCTGATCCGTCCCTCACGCGACAGCTGCCGCGCACGATCCGCTTCCGTCTGCTGCGGCATGACAGGCATGGCATCGGCGGTCACATCCCTCGGCGCCGCGTCCCCGCGGACCTGGTACACACGCTGGCCCACATAGGCCTCGCGGCAATCACCCGCTGGCACGCGGACCGGCTCCGCGCCGTACTCATCACGGTTGGCGACCTGGTCGCTGCAGGTGAACGGCGCCGACACCAGGTAGAACGTGCTGTCGGCGTCGCGCCCTTCCAACGAGCGCACCCAGATGTCGCCCATCCGCACGATGAAGTCCGGGCGCTGGCCGTAGCCCGGCACCGCCTTGAACCAGGCCTTCTGCCGCACCTCACGCTCGCGCCAGCTGCGCGGCAGGTGGATGTCCTGCTCGGGCAGCGCGACCAGCATCGCAGCCAGATGCGCCGGCATGGTGCCCTGGCAGGCGCCGATCAGCAGGTCGCCCTGGCTCGCCAGCCGCCCGGCCAGATCCACCGGGCAGCGGGCACCGAGCGCACGCTCGGTCGCCTGCTCGGGCGGCAACGGCACGATGGCCAATGCAGGCGGTGCCGGCGCTACCGCCGGGACCGCTGACTCGACGACTGTAGGCGGTGCAGCCACAGGCGCCGCCGCTGCGGGCGGAACGGGCGCAGGCGCCGGGTCCGCAGCCGGCGCCGGCTGCGTGTCCACCACCGGTGTCGCAGGGGGTGTCCCGGCAGCCGGTACTTCGGGAGCCGGCGCCGCGACAACGGCGTCGGCCGCCGCGGGCGCTGCAACGGGCGCCGCCCCTGCAGGCGCCTCAACGGTAGCCTCGGCAGCGGGGCGCGTCTCCACGACGGGCGCCGCTGCCTCCTGAGCTTGTGCCGACGCTGCGGCAAGTCCAAGTGACAGCAGCCAGAGCGGCGGCAGGCGACGCACGGGTGCATTGCAGCGGGCAGCGGCGTGGCGGGCATTCGGGGGAACGATTCGCATGTGGTGTCCTTACGGGTGGGTTTCCATGTCGGCGCCACAGGGCGCCACGCGTCGTACGTAAAGCGCCAGCGGGCACCCTGCCCGCCGGCATCGGTGTTACAGGGATCGAGAACGCTGCTCCTGCTCGCGGGCGAGCGCGGCCGCCGGGTCCTGCTGGGCGACATTGGCAGCCAATTGCTGGCTGCTCTGCGCCAGCGGCTGCTGCGCCGCCTGTTCGCGATCGACCGATGCGCGCAGCATGGCCGGATCGCCTAGCGCGCCCTGTACAGCAAACAGCGTGCGACCGTCATTACCCGCCAGGAGATGATCGATGCGCGACATCCCCGCCTTCTGCGCGCTCAGCGCCAGTGTGCCGGCGGCATTGTCCAGTTCCTGCACGCTGCGCAGACCGCTTTGCGGCCCCATCTGCTGCAGGTGCTGGCGCGCTCCCGAGAACAGCGTGTATCCCGGCTCGCCCGGTTGCGACATGTCGCGTCCCGTTGTGGGCTGGGCAGGCGCCCCCACTTCGCCACGCTCCAGGCGCGCCATCACATCGGGGGTCAGCTTCTGCTGCCACACGTCAAAACGCTGCTGGCGGGCTTCGATGCCGTTGAGCGCGCCATTCAGGGCACGCGTCGCTTCGCGCACGTCCTCGCGCGCCGCTTCCGGCACCCGCGTCTGCCACTGCCACACGGCAATACGGCCTGCGTGCTCGGGTTGCGCGGCCAGCTCCGGCTGATTCACTAGGTCCAGGTCCAGCGCCTTGCCGGCACGCTCGTAATTCTCCTTGCCGACCAGCGGCAGATAGCCACGGCCGTGATACTTCAGTGCATCACCGGGCGCGTCATTGCCCATGCGCCCGCCATACATCAGTTCGGCCAGGTTCTCCGGCCGCCCACGCAGCGCCTCCTGGCGGGCGCTCTCAAGCGCGCCATTGCCATTGCGCCACGCTGCTTCCACCGGGATCTGCGAGATGCCCCGGGTGAAGTTGAAACTCTCGTTGAGACGGCTCAAGCCACGGGATTCATGCCCGGCCTGCGCCATGAAGTTGGCCAGTTCCCGGGACGAAGTCATGCCGGCCTCCGTGGCCTGCCGCAACAGCAACGACTCCCTATCCTGCGACACGGTGAAACTCCTGCTCGATCATCGTTGGATACTCCCGCCTCCTCACGGGCATGGCACTCAGGGCAAGCTCACGTCGGCGACGACGGACGGATCGAAATCCTCGAACCGCACCCGGCCAAGCTCGGCCGCAGAGAAATCGCGCGTGTGGGTCGCTTCGGTTTCGGTGTCCACCACCTTGCGCTGCACGCCATGCACCCAGCACGCCTGCTCGGCAGGTGCATACCGGAAGGTGTAGACGCTGCTCCAGCGTTCGCGGCTGCCGCCGTTGGTGATCACGCTGAACGCGCCGTCTTCAATCGTCACGTAGGCGAAGGGGTCACCGGCAATGCCACCGCGCGTTGAGCACGGCACCAGCTTGTCGTTGCGTGCCGCCAGCTGCCAGCGGCCCGTGGCATCGCCCAGCAGCAACAGCAGGACCCGGTTCGGTCCGTGCTCGCCGGGCAGCAAGCCCTCCGGAGGAGGTTGGTCGATCACCAGCAGCTGGTCCTGGAAACCATTACCGGTCAGATCGCCGCGTACGGCTTCCAGCAGGTTCGCGCCGGACGGAACGAACGCCAGGGCATTGTCCATGTGCGTGCCACTCCCCTTCTCCATCCCCTGCAACTCCTTCAATCCCGTCTTGCCAGTTCCCGAGCGGAGGCCGGAAACGGGGCGATGCCTCGCACGTGCCCTGCGGCCGCCATGGCGGATGATAGCCCCGAGCCCACGGCAACCGCGATGGTGGCAAGCGTCACCCGCACCGCGGGGGGACACAGTCCTCATGGACGGAAAAGCTCCTGTGTTCGATGGCACCGGCGCGTCGGGATTTTGACGCGCACGCAGCTTACTTCGAGGAGGCAGCGCTCGTCGAAGGGTGCTTGGGATGAAAAGCGCACTTGATCACATAAAATCGGGATTGGCGCTGATGGATCCCGATTCCGGATACACCATCCATACGATCAGCACTCCGCAATTGTTCGTGCGGGCCCGGCGAAGTGGGTCACGGCTCGGCGCACGCTACCATCGCCGCATGGGCTCCCAGCAGCCCACCCGCCGCGGGGCCCAAAGCGCGAGCCTCACCTGTCGCAACGCCACTCAATAGCGATCAAACACCGGCTGCGTGCAATCCGCATAGACTTCATCGCATGCGCCCGGTTGATCGTTCCTGCACAGTGACCGCGCCGTCTCAAGTGCAGCTTCCGGCGTGGGTCCCGATCCAATACCAGATTGCCCCCGTCCCGAACGGCCAGCAGGGATGGCCCATGAGACGCACTGGTTGAAGTACGTCATGTTGAGCGAGCAATCAGGAGCTCCGCTGATACCACACTTGGACAGCGCCTCCTTCTCAGCGGCTCGCCGGGATCTCATCCCGGTTGAAACACCGGCCTCGGACGTGGCCTTCGAGACCGCAATCGCGCCCCAGGTTTTCACCCATTCCCCAGCGGGCGCGGGTGCCGGCGCGGACGGAGTCATGGAAGTTCCACTAGATCCGGGAATTGGTGCACACCCCTGAACACCCTGGCCGCCAATGGGGTACATCCCTGGCGGACAGTTGCCTTCTGCGTGCGCGGAACTGATGCCTCCAACAAACCCGGCGGCAGCAGCAACCAACACCCCGGCCAGACCGCATTTCATCATCCCAACCTCCTGATTCAGTGATCCTTGCGCCTTCCCCGAGGATGGCGCCGCGGATGCGACTCCCGGATTAAAACAGGTCGCAGAAGGCTTGTAGCCCTGCTCCTTCAGCTGCCCGCCTTTTGATGGCGACAGCTATCGCCTGCCACTCACTGGACTCGTTTGATTTGGACATGTGAAATTTGGCAACGGCTCACCATCCACTCAACCCTTCGCCCAGCGGTTCCGGAGGCACAGCTGAGAGGCGGCAACATCAATACGCCTTGAAGATCGGCTTTGTGCAATCCGTATAGAAAACCTCGCATGCCCCGGCTTGGTCATTTGTGCAGCCTTTCTGAGCTTCGCGCTCTGCCACGTCGAGTGTCGGTCCGCGTCCAATACCAGATCCACCCTGACCTGTCCGGCCGCTGGGAACTACCCATGCCGCACACTGATTGAAGTAGGCAAGCATAACCTTGCAATCGTTCGCACCCGCGGAAGCACACTTGCCAAGGGCTTCCTGCTCCGCTCCACTCTTCCTTCGCTGCCCTGTCGACACACCTGCATGCGACGTTCGCTTGGATGTGGCAATTGCACCCCAGGTGGTGATCCATTCTCCAGACGGTTGTGGCGGCGAGACGGGAGCGGTCAACCCGCCTTTGTTTGCTCCCGGGATAGGTGCACAGCCCTGTACTCCCTGCCCTCCGATCGGATACATAGCAGGGGGACAGTTGCCCTCCGCACTTGCGGACGAGAATACTAGCGAGAGCATTGCTGCTACGACCATTTGCATCGAACGACTAGTCATTTTCACTCACTCGCGTCCGATCCAATTTGCAACCATCTGCGAACACGTATGAAGTCTCCGGGGCACACTGGAAAAAGTCCAAGCCATATCAGACGCTGTCACGCATAGCGCCCTTTTCTGACGTGGCATGCGTACCTGTTGACAGATATCATGCGGAACTTGGCGATCAGCGATACGCCCTGAATTCCGACATGCTGCAGGCCGAGTAGGCCACTTCACACGCTCCCCCATCATTCACAGAGGCGCATTCCTTCAACGCGAGCGATTGAGCTTCGTCAAGTGTTTCAGCGCTGGCAACGATTGAATTTCCGGCAGCCTGTCCGCCCGAGCGGGGCGACGGATCGGCGATTGCGGCGCATTGATCGTGATAGCTCAAACGAATCTGACACTTGCTCCCTCCTCGCCGGACACATCTGTCGATCGCCGCCGCTTCCGCAGCTCACTTCGATTTCTGGGATACAAGGTCGGCACGGCGCTACCACCTATCTGCGAATATGCCATGAAGGTACCCAGGGTGCCCTGGAAGAACATCGCAGCCATTGGGGGCGCAGTCAGTGCGCACGATGATTCGTTCCTGCAGCTCCCTTGCGCGGCCCCCGTAGCCTCTGCGTCAGACTGGATCCATGCCAGACAGGAAGTACGTGCTTCCCCCGCTCAGGGTGATCCACAAAGCGTACCAATTGAAGAAAGTCATGCCGCCGCTGTGATCACGCGCCCAAAAGCGGCGCATTCTTACACAGCTTCCCGTTCTGGGCCCTTCTTTTAGCGGCATCTCATGGAAACGCTGGCATTCGAGGTACTGACAAGAGCGCAACCCCACTCACGCTAATCTGACGATCAATTCCCAATTTTTCTGCTGACCTATCTGAGGCCTTATCAATACTTCCGGAAGACGGGCAAGGAGCATTCGGAATAGACGACGGCGCACTTTCCGCCTCCGGTATCCCGACAATGACCAATCGCATTTCTAGCGACGGTCTCTGCGTCCACCGCCGTATCCAGGGAGCCCTGCCCCTTTCCTGAGGACGGCACAGCGAATGCAACGCATTGGTTGTAATAGGTAACCGAAGACTTGCAGTCCTTTGCACCCTCTGCGGCACACTTCTTGATCGCCGCAGCCACCGCGCGCCGCTCGCTGGACTCATTGGCTGCGGTACCGACGAGATTTGACGTAGGCGACTCAGCCACGGCTCCCCATCTCGTCAACCACTCCCCCAACGGCTGAGCAGGAGCGGGAGCAGAGGCTGAAGCCGTTCCACCAACTGCACCAGGAATTGGCGCACAACCCTGGACACCCTGCCCACCGATCGGATACGACCCCGGGGGGCAGCCACCCTCTCCTGATGCGGAGTGTACGCATAACAACAATACAACGAGAACTGTGTAGGTCAAAGTCGTTCGCATCATGGCCTCCAATTCCCGAAGAGTTACGAATTCATTGTTCCAGCATTGCCGCGCTGCCCACTCTGAATCGGAGATTCAGTGGTCGCACCTCCAAATCTAGGCGTTGCATCTTGAACCGGAACCTGACTTGAGGCCCTCGAATTGGTGGGAACCGGAGGCATATACACCCCCCCGCTCAATCCACTAGAACCCGGCGGCTGCCCATTCGGACCCGGCGAGGTCGGCACGGCGCTACCACCTATCTGCGAATATGCCATGAAGGTACCCAGGGTGCCCTGGAAGAACATCGCAGCCATTGGGGGCGCAGTCAGGATCAGCGTCGTCAGGATCAGGCCCATGCCGCCCTGCTGCAGCGCCTTGCTGCTCATGCCCTCGGTCAGGTTCGACCCCAGCAATGCACCCAGCGCAGACGCGCCCCAGAACGAAGCCGTCACGCGCGCCACCATTTCCATGTCAATGCCGGTCATCGCAGCCGGCACCGCCATTGAGAACACGGTGCCGATGCCATAGAACAACCCGCGTTGGAAGATGGACTTTGTCTGCTCAAACAGCAGGCGGAGGATGAACAGCGGACCTAAACCAATGAGCAATGACATTGCGATCTCGTACAGCAACAGCATGCGCCTGCTGTATCGGCCGGTCCACCGTTACGAAGCCGATGATCTGTCCGCGACACGCGCTGACCTCGTCTGAGTACATCTCCAACAACTTCCGCTGGCTCACCGAAGTGATTGCGAACTCAATATAGTAGAGCCTCAGCCATCAAATCATCCGCACACAAACCTGTCTTCTCCCCGAAGCACGAGATCTGACGCTTCATATGTAGAGTCCCGAGGTCCTCAGAACAGATTCAATTCTACTGTTTCAGTAAGTCCTGAATATGGGCTTTGTGCAGTCAGTGTAAAAGACCTTGCAGGCCCCAGCTTCGTCATTTGTGCAGCCCTTCTGCGCCTCCTGCTCCGCCAGCTCAAGTGTTGGCCCTCTTCCTATGCCAGATCCTCCCCGCCCCGTCTGTCCACTTGGCACCACCCACGCGGCACATTGATTGAAGTAGGCAAGCACCACTTGACAGTCCTTTGCACCCGCCGAGGAACATTTGCCAAGCGCCTCTTTTTCCGCGCCACTTTTCTTTCGCTGACCAGTGGATACACCAGCATCGGAAGTGCGCTTGGAGGTGGCAATCGCTCCCCAAGTGGTGATCCACTCACCGGAAGGTTGAGGCGGTGAAACAGGGGCGGTTGTACCACCGCCACTTGCCCCGGGAATCGGCGCACAACCCTGCACCCCTTGGCCACCTATAGGATAGAAGCCAGGCGGACAATTCCCCTCCGCCAAGGCGGAATCAATGCTCCAAGCAGTTCCAACCATCAGGACCATCAATGCAGGCAACACGGATTTCATGAGGACGGGATTCCATTGACGACAATTTTGGTCAATCAAGTGTTGCCGGAGGGAGCATTGCCCCGCAAACCTGGGCCTGAAGTAGATTGCACTTCGCCCTGACCTTGGAGCCTAGGTGTCGCACTCTGGTTGGCCAACACACCGGTACTTGAGTTCGAAGCTGGCGCCGGAGGCGTAAACATACCACCCGATCCACTAGAACCCGGCGGCTGCCCATTCGGACCCGGCGAGGTCGGCACGGCGCTACCACCTATCTGCGAATATGCCATGAAGGTACCCAGGGTGCCCTGGAAGAACATCGCAGCCATTGGGGGCGCAGTCAGGATCAGCGTCGTCAGGATCAGGCCCATGCCGCCCTGCTGCAGCGCCATGCTGCTCATGCCCTCGGTCAGGTTCGACCCCAGCAGTGCACCCAGCGCAGACGCGCCCCAGAACGAAGCCGCCACGCGCGCCACCATTTCCATGGCAATGCCGGTCATCGCAGCCAGCACCGCCATTGAGAACATGGTGCCGATGCCATAGAACAACCATCGTTGGAACAGGGACTTTGTCTGCTCAAACAGCAGGCAGAGGATGAACAGCGGACCAAAACCAATGAACAATGACATTGCGATCTGGTACAGCAATAGCATGGCGCCCGCCGTAACGGCCGGTCCGCCGGTGCCCAGCCCAATGAACCACATCGCACGGGTCTTTGCGCTATCCAGCGTTACGTCGCCGGCAACATCCAGCACACTCACCGACGTGAGCGCCAACTGCATATAACCCAGGTTCTTATCAATCAATTCCTCGGCAGTCGACTTCTTTCCGGTCACGATATAGGTGATCTGGTCCTGAACATCGCCAGTCAGGAAGTTCTGCAGCTTGGTCCCAAACATGGCCATCGACGTAGCGACCGTAACGATCAGTGCCGCCCGTGCCATGTTCGTCATCAACGCAGCCATCGAGTCACGGCTTCGCCCAGTCACGATGCGGAAGCCCTGGATGAGCACCCACAGCGTCATCAGCACCAGGGCCATCGTGCCGACCCAGGTCATCATCCGGCTCAGGATACCGTTGCCGAAATTGGTGATCTCTTCGCGCAGATATTCCAGGATCAGCCGGAAGAAGACGAAGTCGCCCACGGAGGCGAACAACGTGCCGTGCAACAGATCATTGAACACCATACCGTGCATCATTCCCTGACTCATCACATCACCCGCCCCGCGTCGGGGCCCTGCTGGAGTGCGTTGCGCACGTGATTCACTTGGTGGAGAGCGCGGCCTTCAGCGCGCCGGCCTTGATGACACTTCCAATCGGGTTGCGCTCGCCCCGCAACGCACGCTCGGCCAGATTCTTCTGCCGCCCCTGCAAGGCAGCGATCTGCTGGTCGTAGACCTTGATGGTGGTCTCCCACTTCTTGAAGGCCTTCTCAAGCTCGACCGAGGTTGCCGTATTGTTGGAGATATCCTCCTGCAGTGCGCCTTCATTCTTGAACGCGTTGCGGATCCGACGCAGCTGCTGAAGCATCTGCTCCATCGCCGGCATGGACATCTGCACGACCTCGACAGTCTCGTTGTACTTCTTGTTCTCAAGCACCTGGATGTAAGAGCAGATCGCACGCTGCTGCGCGCCGATGTCACCGCCCGGGCTCATGTTCAACACTGCCATCAGACCATTCATGCTGATCATGGAATCGCCGCCGCACTTCTCGGCCACGTTCCAGTTCTCGGGAATCTTCGTCAGCGCAGGAGTCGGCGGCATCAGGGGGGAAGCAATGATCTGGGTCCAGTTCTGGAGCTTGGACATCCAGTTGTCGATGGTCTTGGAGTACTGCTGAGCCGTTTCACTCCAACGCTGCGCAGTCTGAAGATATTCCTGACCGGCCTTCATCTCCTGCATGAAATTCATGATCCAGTTGAATGGGTCATAGACCGTCATCGCCTGCGCGGGACTGGTGCCTGTACTGATGGTCATGCCCAGGGTCAACACTGCGGCCATCATCGGCGCGAAGCGCCTGCGTCGCACCGGAGTGCGGCGGAGTTCAGTTGTCATGGGGGTTTCCTTGTTCGTCTGAGCGAGCGTCTTCATGCCGTCTCCTCCTGCTCGGCCCGCTTCCCGGACCCTTTTCGATGTTTGTAGAAGTCTTCCAGCCACTGCTCCGGCGTGAGCTCGTCCACGGTGATCCGGTTGCGGACTGCAGCGGTCTGCAACACGCGATGCATGATGTCGATGTTGTCGGTCGAGGCCGAGATCACCGACAGGATGTCGTCCATGCCACGCAGGTTGAGCTGGCAGACGCTGGACGCATGGCCCTGCTTGACCAAGAAGCAGCGCGAGCGCTCGTCGAGCGCGGTAACCACCTTGAACTCGGCCTCGGTCAGCTTCAGGCCATCCATGTAATCGCTCTTGCTGGCATTCGGGTTCGGCAGCAGGATCAGGGTGGCGGTCTGTTCGATCAGGGCGGCGGAGATATCACTCTTCAGTGCATCTTCCGGGCTCTGCGTTGCGAAGATGCCCAGACCATTCTGCTTACGGATGGTCTTCTGCTTGTTCTTCGCGAATTCCTTCAAGCCACCCTCGCCGTCCAGGATCTTCCAGAACTCGTCCATCACGTAGATCAGCGGACGACCATCGATCAACGATTCCAGGCGGTGCAGCAGGTAATTGATGACCGGCACGCGCACTTCGGGATTGTCGATGATGTCGGTGTAGTCGAAGCCGATGATATTGGCCTTGCTCAGATCAACGGTGTCGACCGGATTGTCGAATACCCAGCCCAGCGAATTGCCCGAGGTCCAGCGGCGCATGCGCGCGTAGAGCCCATCGTCGCCCATGTTGGGCAGGCTCTTCTGGAAGTTGGTCATGCTGCGCAGGTGCATCGGCGTATCAAGCATGCTTTCCACTGCGCGGTAGATGTCCTCCTCCTCGCGCGCACTGTATTCACGCTTGCCGGCCAGCACCTTGATCAGGTCGGCCAGAAACTGCACGTTGGCTTCATTGTTCTCGCATTGGAACGGGTTGAACCCGGTCGGCGCGCCGTTCTCCAGGGCCAGATAGTTACCACCGCAGGCGCGGACGAAAATCTCAGCGCCACGGTCCTTGTCGAAGAAGAAGATGGTCGGTGACGGCTCGTACTTCTGAACCTGGCTGAGCAGGAAGTTGATCAGCGCAGTCTTACCGGTACCGGACTTGCCGATCACCATGGTATTGGCGATCGCCTTCTCGCCCAGCGAATTCTCCGACGGATGGGTCGCGTGGAAATTGAAGTAGTACGGCTGGCCGTTCGTGGTCTGCAGTGTGGTGACGCAGTCGCCCCACGGGTTGTTGTGCTGCTTGCCGGTCGCGAAGTTGTGCAGCGGCGACAGGCCCAGGAAATTCAGCGAGCTGACGTTGGCGAGGCGGGTGCGGTAGCGCCAGTTGGCCGGCAATTGCGAATAGAAGGACGAGGTAACCGCCAGGTCTTCCTTGGTCGACACAAAACCGGCATTGGACAGCTCGGCGCGTGTCGTGGCCACGTTCTGCGACAGCTTGGCCTGGCTGTCGCCGTAGACCGTCATGATGAAGTGGTACTCGCCCAGCACGAAATTACCCGACGACAGCTGATCCATCGCCTGGTCCAGCTCGACGATCTGGCTGACTGCCTTGTCACCGGAGGAGATCATCATGCCCTTGGTGCGGTCGAGCACCTTGAGCGCGTCCTGACGCCCCATCGGGCTGAACGAATGGGTGATGACGTACTCGTAGTCCAGGTACTTCAGGCCGTTGAGGATGCCCGGGTAAGTTCCTTCGGCATACTCCTTGATGTTCAGGATGGCGCCGAAGTGGTTGGCACCATTAGGGGTGTTGATGACGAAGTCACCGGTTTTGGCCGAGAACATGTGCCGGCTGACCGGCAGGTAGTCCTTGATCGGTGCCGACAGCACCGGGACCGGCTCGTCGATGCGATTGATCAGGTAGCCGAACAGCTCCAGCGTTTCAGAGAACACCACGCCGTTCTTGGCCTCGTACATGCCCAGGCGATACGGTGCGTAATCGCGGATCACTGCCTCGACGTTGCCGGCCAGTTCCATCAGCTTCTCGATGGCCTGCTCCTGCTCGGCCTGCAAGCGCTCGACATTCGCCGACCTTTCCACGAAGCGTTTCCCGGCCACGACCGGGCGGTAGATCATGGTGAGGTACAGCTCGTTCTGCATGATGCGCTGGGCGGACAGCATGCCCATGTACTGGTCGGATACATCCTGATTGAAGCGCTGGCTGTAGTGGCTCTTGCCTTTCAACGTACGGCGACGGCGAATGTCGTGCACCCAGAAGGCGACATTGACGAAATCCGGTGCCCTCAGCGTCTGCAGCAGGCGGTTGAACGTATTGTGCCGGTGCTCCAGCTCCCATTCCTCGCGACCAACGAACGGCAGTCCTTCCAGGTACCACGTCAACAGGTAGTCGCCGCCCGTGGTCTTGACCACGTTCGGGGCGACATGCGTCGACAGGGGAATGAACTCACTGATGGAGGTGTCAGGGCTGAACATACGACTGCTTCCAAAGAGGTACTGCCAAGAAGTTTCAACAGACCCGACGGACGCTTGCGCCCGCGGGCCGGATCCGGACCTCAATCCATTCGGGCCGGTTTGTCGCGGTAATGGTTGGGGTTGAACACCCACATACCATCGTGTTCCTGCACGTTGCGGACTTTCAGCTTGAACAGCAGGCGCAGGCCCAACAGGCGGAAGATCATTTCGTCACGCTTAGCCATCTGCCGCATGATGAAGACCGCCACCGGAATGGTGAGCAGAAACCAGAAGTTCGTGTACATGCTGAGCAGCAGCAACCCACCTGCCACCATGAAGAATGGCAGGTAGGGAACGCCCAGGAACATTGCCGGACGTGTGCAGCCGCGGAAGACGACGTTCTTATGCACTGTAGTACTGGACAGCCTGCTGGATCAGCATGGAGGTCTTGCCCTCGCAGGTGCCATAGTCGTCACCCAGCAGCATACGTGCGATCTGGCCAGCGGCACCGATCAGTACGCCACCGATCAGGATCGGAGCCACATCACCAATGCGCTTATGCGCAAAGGCAATCTGGTAGCCAGCAAAGATGACGGCAATGGTCACCACGGCGATCGAGGCCATGTTCAGCAGACCATTGATGCTGTCGAAGAAGCCACATACCTTCTTCTCGGTGCCACCATAATTGACGCCGCCCTGATTGGCGAAGACCTCCGGAGCGAACAGCGCACCAACGAAGAGGGTGGCCATCAGGAGAGTCTTCAGCGTGCGCTGGGCCTGGACGAGGTCGAGATTGGATCGCTTCATGGATTGATTTCCTTGTTGATGGACTAACACAACTGAATCGACCAGCCGGGGGACTGGCCGCACCACGACTTCGTCAGAACACGAAGGCCGCATCCCCTGCGGGAATCTGCTGCACCGGCGCAGCCTGCACCGGTGCGTTGAATGAATTGTCGCCACCGGCGACAGGCTGGTTGCGCTCGCTCCAGGGCCGCAGCATCACTGGCCCCTCATTGCCGGCGCCAGCAGCACTTGGCAACTGCTGCGGCATGGCCATCGCCTGTGCAGCACCCTGCTGAGGCAGCTGCTGCGGCATGCCACCGGCCTGTTGCTGGGGATAGGCGGGCCCTTGGCTGGGCTGCGCCTGAGGCTGCATCATCCTGTCCACTGAACCCAGCACCACCTTGGACAGCGTCTGGTCGGCGAGATTCAGCAGGCTGCCCCGCGCCATCGCACCGGTGGACGGGTACACGACATAGGCGCGTGCGGGATCTTCCGACGGCACGTACACCGGGCCATTGGACTGCGCAACGATGCGGGCCTGCGCCGGAGAGGCCAGCTGCGGATGATGTTCGACCTTCACGCTGCGGCGCTCGCCGCGGCTGACCACGTCGATCGGTGCAACGCCATTGCTGGCAAGCATCTGCCCGCGGCGCATCGAGTCATAGACCTTCTGCACGTAGCCGTGACGGAAGCCGGTCTCGAAATTGCCCGAGTAGTAGCAGCTGAACGACTTGCCCCAATCACCACCGGAGCGCTTGTAGCACTCGGCGAGGATGCGCGAACCCGCCTGCAGGTTCGGGCACTGCTGGAAGGCCTTCTCGTAGGAATCCAGCCCGTATTTGCCCAGGTTGTAGCGATTGACCTGGGCCAGTCCGATCGAGAAGTTGTAGCCCTTCTCTTCCAGCATGCGTACCGTCGCCAGCGCTTCATCCAAGGCCTTGGGCTGGCGCACCAGTGCGCCGCCGACCACGCCGATGGCGTAGGGATTGCGCGACGATTCGACGTTGATTACATGCTGCATCACATCCATCGAGACGGCCATCTCCGGGCACGCCATCATTTCCAGTCCTGGCAGCATCCTTCAGCCCTCCTGCCCCTGGGCACGCCCAGGATTGAAGTCGATGCCGGTGATGTAGCGCGAGCCGGCATGCGCCTTGATATGCACGACGATGTCGATGGTCATCATCAACAGCCGCTTGATCACGTTGAACTCCAGGCCCGAACCCTCGGCCGAAGCCTTCACCATCAGCGCCAGCTGGTCCCAGGTCTGTTCCGGACTGCCGGCGTGGCAGCTGGTGATCGACCCCGGGTGGCCGGACGCGCAGTTACGGATGAAGTAGAACGCCTCGTCACCGCGCAGCTCGGCGAGGATGATGCGTTCGGGCTTCATGCGCAGGCAGGCTTCCATGCAGCTCTTGGCGCTGACATTGCTGGTGCTTTGTCCACCCTTGGAATACAGCAGGTGCACGACATTGGGTTGGGTCAGAAACAGTTCGCGCGCGTCCTCGATGGTGACCAGTCGCTCGTTGTCCGGGATATGATTGACCAACGCTTTCATGAAGGTGGTCTTGCCGCTACCGGTCGCACCGGATACCACGATGTTCTTGCGGTACATCACCGCACGCCGGAAGAACTCGGCGTACTCGCGCGAATGGCGCAGCTCCAGCAGCTCACGATCCTGCTCGCTGATGCTGCCATCGGTTTCCAGGATCTGATTGAAGAAGCCGTCTTCGTGATACTGGCTGAGCGACTTGGTGTGCTTGGACGGCAGACGGATGGTGATCGACACCTTGCCTGCATCACATGCCGGCGGAATCACGAACTGCGCACGCTGGCCAGTGGGGAACGTGAGCGACACGACCGGATCGGCATCGGTGATGCGCTGGCCGGTGTTGCTCTCGTTCACCACCGCCGTGCAGAACTGCCGGGCCCGCTCGAAGGTCAGGCTCGGCACGTCCACCCGCTGCCACCCCGCCCGGGTTTCCAGGTACAGCTCACCGGGACGGTTGATGCAGATTTCCGTCACTTCCGGAGACGTCATGTACTCGGCGATGCCCAGCACTTCGTACTGATAGCGCAGGAAATCGCTGGAGACGAGGGCGAGGGGTGACACTTCGGCGTCCATGATCGTTCGTTGAGTTACCGGCGGGGGTTCAGCACGTTGGTGAAGTCAACGTCCTTGGCGACGTAGACATTCACGATCGTGCCCTGGTTGATCGTGACGGTTGGCGGACGGCGCTCGCTGAGCGCCTCATTGGCAAGTCGCTCCATGGTGCGAGCGGTTGCGCTCTCGTAGGGAGAGCGCACGGCAAAGCCGTTGCTGGCGACCGTTGTCGATTCTGGACCGTGCTCGGCTGCGGCGTACTTGAAGGCGTCAGCGATGAGGCTGATCATCAGCGCCGACGCGATACGGCTACCCCAGTGCGCACTGTACTGGCCAGGATGTCCTGCCCCGCCCAGGCCGTCCGTACCAGGGCTGGACATCGCCACGTCGATGCCATTCGGCGTGGTGATGCGATCCCAGATCACTTCCACCCGCTTGCCGATCGGACCACCGCCGTAGGAGCCATAGATCTTGGAGCCCTTCGGAAGCAGCAGGCTGCGCCCATTGATCGAGTACACCGGCTCGGTCAGCAGGCACGATGTGTAGCCGGCCACGTCGGTGATGATCCGCGTTTCCAGCACGCATCTCAGGTACGTGCCACGAACCAGCAGCGCGTCAGGGCTACGGATATAGGCGGCATTGGAGACATTTTCCACGTCGGGGCCACGACGGACCTTCTGCGGCTGGGTCTGAGGATTTGCTGCCGCCTGCATGGCAGCGATCATCGCCTGGTTGTAGTCAGAGTTCTGGCTACCGGACGACGCGCCCGCGTCGCCCCCCCCTACCCCGGAACCGCCGCCCATGCGCCGGTCCATCAACGTCGGCCCGCGATCTTCTTGTGGCCTACTCGCCGACGGAAAACCGGGCATGGGCACTTCCTGCTGGGGCGCAGGCGGCAGCATCGGAATCGGATCGGCAGCAGCCACCGGCGGCGCCGGATCAGCTGCGGTACCCACGCTCGGCAGCTGTGGTGTCGTCGCACGCGCCTCTTCCCGCGGCTTGTTCTGCTCGGTCGCATCATCCTGCCCCTTGCGGAACAGCAGGAAGCCCATTGCCATCAGCAGCAGCACGATGCCACCGAGGAACAGCAGCGCCTTTCGGTTCAGCCGCTGCTCTTCGGCCGAGCGCAGCTGCGGCGCGGCCGCGTCAAGATCCGGCGCCGGCTCGGCCTGGGCCGTGCCGAAGTAGGGATTCGACGGCGCGTCCGCGGCACCCTGTGCGCCATACGGGCTCTGGCTCTCGTCGCGTCCGTTGTTCGGGTCGTTTCCGGGAGTGTTCTGCTGGCTCATTTCTTCACGTTCCTTCGCAGACCGACGACGAAGTCGCCGTGGCGGATGACCAAGTACGGGTAGGTCCCGTGCACGATCAGCGTATTGCCTTCAACCGTGGTGTTGACCACAAAGTCCTCACCGTATTCCGTTTCGCGACCAAACACCGCCGGGAAGATGCCGGTCTTGTACTCCGGCGAGTTCGGCAGTTTCAGGTAGGTGAAACGGCTATCGTCGTAGGCGTTGACCGGGATCAGCCACCCCATCTTCTTCGCCTTGCTGGTCGAATAGGAGTAGTTGAAGTTGTACTGGCGGTCCTTGGCCAGTTCAGAGCTCAACAGCGGTTTGGCCTCTTCCTCCACCGCTTCCTGGGCGACACCGAACACGGTGTCGTTGGGATAGACGAAGGCGATCTTGTACTGCACGCCTGCACGACGGGCCTGCTCCAGCTGGCGCCAGTCGGTGGCCACCACCTTCAGTTCGAAGATGTAGGAATGGGTCTCGGTGCGCACCATCATGTTGGTGTCGACGTCGACGTTCTTCGGCTTGAGGTAGAACACGTTCTCGCGACGGGTTAGTTCCCAGCCGCTGCTGAAGCCGGTGCTGTAGTCGAGGATCTTCTCGTTCGGGCTCAACTCGATCTGGGTGGTCAGGCCCAGGCCGGTGCGAACCGGGTAGATACGGTCCTTCTCGTACTCGTAGTGGTCCACCGCCTGCGCCATCGCCGCTGCTGAGAACAGCAACGACAACATCGACAGCAGCGCCAGCGCGCTTCCCCTGATATTTCGACTACTCATCGGTTGCTTGCTCCATCAGCAGTTCCGGTGGAATTGTTCTGCGCCGGCCTCATGGCCGGCTGTCCGGGCATGGCCTGCCCCGGCATCGCTTGCCCCTGCACCGGCTGACCCGGCATCAGTTGGCCCTGTACAGGCTGTCCCGGCATCGGCTGGCCCGGTACCTGACCGTTGGCTGGCACCGCGACCGGCTGGCCGGTGGCCGGGTCGATCATGGTGGCTGCGGCCGGATTGTTGGGATCGTAGACGCCCTGTGCCTGCTGCGCCGCCTGTGCGGCCTGCTGCGCCTGCGCCTGCATGGCGCCGTCATCCGGCACCGGCACGCCACGCGAATAGTCGTTGTCGACTCGGTACTCGGTGACCTGGAAGGCCAGCGGATTGAGGATGCGATCCTGTTCGGACAACGCCAGGTTCTGGTTGTACTCGAAGCGCATCGTCACCAGCTGGTTGTCAAGGTAGCTGGATGCTCCGGTCCGCTTGTCCAACAGGCTGCGCTGGATGCGCACCGACGCACCGCGGAAGCTGCCGTTCGGCTCAGCCCCCAGCGGCGTGATGCTCAGGATCTTGACCCGAATGGCCTTTTCGCGGCCGTACATTACAAACGGGTTCTGAGGGTTACTTCCTGCGTATCGCATACGCATGCTCTGAGCAACCGGGCTGCTGGACATCACGAACACCAGTTCCCAGTCACGCAGGCCCATCACCGCCGAGTCATACGATTCGCGCGCGAGTACGTACTGGGCGACGTTGCTGCGATTGATCGCTTCGTTGGTGGTGATCGTCTCGCCCTGGAAGGTGCCACTCAACCGCGCGACGGTCGCTGTGCCGGTGTAGGCATCGGCCATGACCAGGAACGGCACCTTTTCCTTCAGCGGCAGCATGTAGTAGTAGCCGCCCGCCAGTGCGAGCGACATCAGCAACGAGCCTGTGGCGACCCACCACGCACGCCGCTCGCTGCGGCGCGCCATGTCGGCCACGGTGATCTCGTAGCTGACCGCCTTGGCGACCGACTGCTCGACCTTGGGACTATTGCCGGGATCCTTCTTGCGGAACATGGATTCTTCCGTACTGCTGAAACATCAATGGGCGTGGCACCCCTGCGACAGGCGCGGGGAGCGGCACGTTCGATGATTTCGAGGTGGACTCAGGTGCCGCTGTTTGAATCAGCGCCCTGTGCCGACGCGGTCGGCGTCGAGCCAGCGCTCTGCACAACGATCTGGTTGCCAACGATGGAGACGGAGATGCCCTGCGCTGCATAGGCCGCCGTCAGATCGATCACGGCCTGCTGAGCGTTGGTGGTGTCGATGCTGGAGACCGCGCCGTACAGGGTGAAGTCCGAGCTCAGGCGGTAATCCAGCGTGCGTCCGGAATCCTTGGCCCAGCGCTCGAGCATGGCTTTGAGCGTGCCATCCATCGGCGAGGCCTGGTAGACGTAGCTGGAGTACAGCGGGATCTCGGTGGGTGCCGCAGCAAAGCGGTTGACCGGCTTCCAGCGGCCTCCGAAATCGGGAGCGGACTTGGTGGCGCAACCGGCCACCATCAACGCCGCCACTGCGGCGATGGACATTTTCGCGATAAACGCCTGATTCATACGGGCTTCACTTTGACGTACGAAAAAGCAGTCCCGAGCATTGGCCCCCTGGTCGTCCGGCGCTGCGTCGCGCACGCCGGAATCGGAGCGACGCACTGACTGGCAGCACACCTGCTCCGGCTCCCCTGCAGCCAACGGCTGCCAACCAAGTCGCGGGGCCGCCAGACACTGCCGACGACACACCCGCATACCTCACCAACGTCGAAACCATCCTTGTTTCATGGCACAAACTCCTGGCCACCCTGCTCTACAACATCTGCCATCCATCACACATTTCTGAACGACATGCACAGGGTCGCACAACCACGCGTCAATTCCATGTCAGACAAGTCTGAAAATCCATGAACAAATGCCAAATTCTTGACCGAAATCACGAATTCACATTATTAACTACGAATGGTGATCACAAATTCAGCGACGTGAATTAGACGTTCAGCATCGGAACGTCCACCTTCGGCAGCAGCCTCGAGGTGAAGTAGCGATCCTTGTAGTACCGGATCTTGTCGCACTTCACCGGGTGAGGTATCCCCTCGTACAGGAACACCTCCATGTCCGGCCCCATCGCCTTCAGCTCCTGCGGCAGCATCAGCGCGCGCCGTTCCTCGGTGAAGTTGTGGGTCTTCTCGCGGGCATGGGTGACGTTCTTCCTGCGCACCGTGGTGTAGCCCAGCATGTCCGAGTAGTCGTTGGCATCCTGCTGTTCGCGCGGCGCGTACAGGATCTGCAGCGCGTGGTTGGTGATGATCGTGCGAGAGACTTCCCGGCCGTAGGTGGCGTCGAGCTGGGACATGCTCTGGATGATCGGCAGCAGGCGGATGTTGTAGCCGGCCATGTAGGAGACCGCCGAGGCGATGATCTCCACTTTGCCGATCGAGGTGAATTCGTCCATCAGCAGCAGGCACTGGTACTTCAGGTCCGGGTTGGACTTGGGCAGTTCCTTGGTGTTGAGGTTGATCAGTTGGCTGAAGAACAGGTTGATGATCAGCCGGCTCTCGGCCAGCTTGTTGGGCTGGATGCCGATGTAGATGGTCATCTTCTTCTTGCGGACGTCGGTCAGCAGGAAGTCGTTGCTGCTGGTGGCCTTGTCCAGCACCGGGTTGATCCAGGGATTGAGCGGCTCCTTGAAGGTGCCCAGGATCGAGGCGAAGGTCTCATCGGCCTGCGACAGCATGTTGGCGAACGCCGAACGGGCATTGGCACTGAGGAACGGTCGCTCCGACAGGGTCTTGAGGTACTTCTTCAGGTCGGTGCCGTCGCCGGAGGACAGACGGTACACCGCACCGAGCGTGGGCGTGCCGGCGCCGCCCGGGAAACCGCTGCTGCGCTCGTCGTCCCAGTTCTCGAACAGGTACAGGGTAAAGGCCATGAACGCGTTGCGTGCCTGGCTGACCCAGAACTTCTGGTCCTCGGCCCCGTCTGGGTACAGCATCGCGGCGATGCTCATCAGGTCCGACACCCGGAAGGCCGGATCGTCGGAGACGTAGCTGAGCGGGTTCCAGCGGTGCGTGCGCCGGTCCTCGGCGAAGGGGTTGAACAGGTAGATCTCCTGGCCCTGGCTGGCGCGCCAGCCGCTGGTCAGGTCGAAGTTCTCCTGCTTGATGTCCAGCACCACCAGCGATTCGCCGTACTCCAGCAGGTTCGGGATGACCACGCCCACGCCCTTGCCCGAGCGGGTGGGCGCGGCCAGGATCACGAACTGCTGGCCATCCAGGCGCACCAGCTTGCCGCCATGGCTGCCGACCACGATGCTCTGGCCGGTCTTCTTGAACATGCCGTGCTTGGCCAGGTCGGCGCCGGTGGCGAAGCGCGCGTCGCCGTGCAGCGAGCGCTTGTCCTTCTTCAGCAGCAGCACCAGGCCGGCCACCAGCAGCACCAGCAGGGGCAGGCCGAAGCCTACGTAGCCCGCCCATTTGATCTTGCCCACGAAGGGCGCGACCTGCGGTTGGCCGATGGCGTGGACGTACTGGTAGTAGGTGTTCCAGGTGAACAGCTGGGTGTCCAGCCCCAGGAACAGCAAGGTCAAGTAGCCGGAGAACACGAAACCAAGCAACAGGGTCGCCAGCGTGATGATGGCGATGAGCAGATACTTCTTACTGGGCAACACCCGAATCCTCCATGATGCGCACGCGGCGCGACGGCCTAGCGGTGGCGCCAGCGCGACGCCTTCTTCCGCAGGTGGTTCTCGTTTTCCAGCCCGGGCTCCTCGCCCTCTTCACGCACCAGTTGCAGCAAGCGTTGGCGCGCTTCGGCCAGTGATATCAGGTCGGTCAGACGATCCCCATCGTCGGCGACGACCGCATGGCCGACCACATCGCCGGGAGCGTACACCGGCTCGTGGGACACCGCTACCAGCTGGTAGCGGCCACGGGTTTCCAGCACATGCCTGAATTCCTGCATCGCACTCCTCCTTGTCGGGGCAACACTGCGCCCCCTGCCCCGCCATCATGCCGGTGGCAGCGTCATGGGCGCATCCACAACCGCTGCGGCTTCTGCGCGAAACTGTGCGCGGATATCCAAGGAGACCGCAATGGACTGGGTAGCACTTGCCCGCACGCTGGCCACCGAGGCCCACGCGGGGCAGATCGACAAGGCCGGCCAGCCTTACATCGGCCATGTGGCGCGGGTGGCGGCTGCGGTGCGCGGCGACGATGACGCCGAAGTGGTGGCCTGGCTGCATGACGTGGCCGAGGACTGCCCGGCGTTTGCCGCGCGGATCGAGGTATTTCCCGCACCGCTGCGCGAGGCGGTGCAACTGCTCAACCGCGATGCAGCACCCGACGCGGACAGCTACTACGCGCGCATTGCCGCCCACCCGCTGGCACTGAAAGTGAAGCGCGCCGATCTGGATGACAACGCCGATCCGCAGCGGCTGGCGATGCTCGATGCGGCGACGGCCGCGCGCCTGCACGGAAAGTACGCTCATGCCCGGGCGGCGCTGGGCATCTGAGCCGGGCGCGACGAGGCTCGGCGGGCCGGCGTGTCACCGATCAAACGCTGATTTACCCTGAGTGCTGCTGCTCCTGCTGCAGTGCAGCAGTACAATGGGCGGCTCCCGCCCCCCATCGCGCCCCCGCATGAGCCCCAACTCTTCCCTGGCTGCGCGGCTGACGCCCCGCCAGCGCACCCTGATCATCCTCGCCCTTTCACTGGGTGGCTTCGCCATCGGCACCAGCGAGTTCGCCAGCATGGGCCTGATGCTGGAGATCAGCCGCGGCCTGTCGATTTCCGAAACCCAGGTCGGGCATCTGATCAGCGCCTATGCCATCGGCGTGGTGGTCGGCGCCCCGATCCTCGCCTTCGTCGGCGCCAGCTTCCCCCGCCGCAAGCTGCTGCTGGCACTGATGGGCTTCTACGCGGTCGGCAACCTGGCCAGCGCGCTGGCACCGAACTACGGCACGATGCTGGTGGCGCGCTTCGTTGCCGGCCTGCCGCATGGCGCCTACTTCGGCGTGGCGATGCTGGTGGCCGCGGCGATCAGTCCCGCAGGCCAGCGCGGCCAGGCGATGTCACGCGTGCTGCTGGGCCTGTCGATCGCGATCCTGGTCGGCAACCCGCTGACGACCTGGCTGGGTCAGCAGCTGAGCTGGCGCACCGCCTTTGCCCTGGTCAGCGTGCTGGCCATCGCCACCGTGGCGATGATCGCGCGCTTCCTGCTGCCGGACCCGGATGAAGTACGTACCTCGCCGATGCGCGAGCTGCGCGCCTTCAACACGTCCCAGGTGTGGCTGGCGCTGGCGATCGGCGCGGTCGGCTTCGCCGGCATGTTCTGCGTGTTCACCTACCTGGCACCGACCCTGGTGCAGGTCACCGGCGTGGCCGAATCGTGGATGCCGCTGGCGGTGGGCGTGTTCGGCATCGGCGCGATCATCGGCAACATCGCCGGTGGCTGGCTGGTGGACAAGTTCCACTTCAAGGCCGCCGCCGTGGTGCTGCTGTGGTCGATCGTGATGCTGCTGCTGTATCCGCTGGCCGCACAGTCGGTGTGGACCATCGGCCCGATGATCATCACTGTCGGCACCATGGGCGCACTGGCGGCGGTGCTGCAGACCCGCCTGATGGACGTGGCCGGTGAGGCGCAGACGCTGGCGGCGGCCTCCAACCACGCCGCTTTCAATACTGCCAACGCACTCGGCCCGTGGCTGGGCGGCATGGCAATCAGCGCCGGCTTCAGCCCGGCCAGTACCGGCTATGTCGGCGCGGCTACCGCGATCGGCGGCCTGCTGCTGTGGTGCGTGGCGGTGATGCTGGACAAGAAGCGCAGCACCGCCGTCGTCGGCAGCCACTGAACATTGCGCCGGATCGTCAGTTGCTGCCTCTGCGGCGACGGCGATCCGGTCGCAGCAACGCTGTATCGCCGGCCACCAGGGTCGGCCGCGCCAGCTCACCGCGCTTCACACGGTCCAGCACCCGCCGCGAATTGGCTGCACAGTCGATGCCGTCCGGCCGCGCCTGGATGTCCTCGATCAGGGCCAGCAGATGCGCCCGGCTCTCTGCCAGCCGCAGCTGCAACGCTTCGATGTCAGCCACCTTCTGCTGCAGCATCGTGATCAACGCCTCATGCTGCCACTGGCCCATGTCCGGTGGCAGCAGGGCGCGGATCTCTTCCAGGCTGAAGCCTGCACGCTGCGCGCCCGTGATCAACTCCAGCAACAGCACCGCCTGTTCCGGATAGTCACGGTAGCCATTGGCCTGGCGCTGCACCACCAGCAGCCCCGCGTCTTCATAGAAGCGAATGCGCGACGCCGCGAGGCCCGTGAGGCGGGCCAGCTCACCGATCTTCATCTGCCTGAATCCTCGCCATGGGAGTCTGTTGACCTTCAATAAAACTTGAAGGTTAGCGTAGCGCCATTCCCCTGTCCTGGAGCTGTCCGATGTCGCTGTTCTCGCCCCTGGCACTACCCTCCGGTGCCATCATCCGCAACCGCATTGCCAAGGCCGCGATGGAGGAAAACATGGCCGACGCCGACCACGCGCCGTCCGCTGCGCTGCTGCAGCTCTACCAGCGTTGGGCCGATGGCGGCGCAGGACTGATCATCACCGGCAACGTGATGGTCGATGGCCGCGCCATGACCGGCCCCGGCGGCGTGGTGCTGGAAGACGACCGCCACCTTGACCGCTTCATCGCCTGGGCCGAAACGGCACGCTCACGGGGCGCGCAGATGTGGATGCAGATCAACCATCCCGGGAGGCAGATGCCGGCCGCACTCGGCCAACCGGCACTCGCGCCGTCAGCCGTCGCCCTGGAGATGGGCGCGCTGTCCAGGCAGTTCGCACCGCCGCGGGCGATGACCGAGGCGGACATCGAAGAGGTGATCGCCCGCTTCATCCGCAGCGCCGAGCTGGCCGAGCGCGCCGGGTTCAGTGGCGTGCAGATCCATGCCGCGCACGGTTACCTGCTCAGCCAGTTCCTGTCGCCGCTGTCCAACCGCCGCGACGACCGCTGGGGCGGCAGCCTGCACAACCGTGCGCGCCTACTGCTGGAGATCGTGCAGGGGGTGCGCGCCACCGTGTCGCCCACGTTCGCGGTGGCCGTGAAGCTCAATTCCGCCGATTTCCAGCGCGGTGGCTTCTCGCCCGAGGATGCGCGCGCAGTGGTGGAAATGCTGGCGCCGCTCGGCGTGGACCTGGTCGAACTGTCCGGTGGCAGCTACGAAGCACCGGCCATGACCGGTGCCGCACGCGACCAGCGCAGCCTGGCCCGCGAGGCCTACTTCCTTGAGTTCGCGCGTGAGATCGCCACGGTGGCAACCATGCCGCTGATGGTCACCGGTGGCATCCGCCGTCGCGCCGTGGCCGATCAGGTACTTGACAGCGGTGTGGCCATGGTCGGCGTCGCAACCGCGCTGGCGATCGAGCCGGATCTGCCACACCGCTGGCAGCAGGGCCGCGACCCGGTGCCGACACTGCGCACCATCGACTGGCGCAACAAACCGTTGGCCGCCAGCGCACACATGGCCGCAGTGAAGTACCAGTTGGCGCGGCTGAGCAGGCTCCGGCCCACGGCGCCGGGTGTTTCGCCCGTCTGGGCACTGCTGCTGGCACAGGCGGCCGCAAAGTGCCGGACCCGCCGCTACCGGCGCTGGATCGGTGCACGCGCAGGAGGATACTGAGCGGGCAGGCTTCTCATCACCGAATCGATGCTTCACCATCTGCACGATCGGCGGCAGCCCGTCGCCGGTCGCAACACGCAGAAGGAACCCTCGTGGCAGCAGGACCAACCAGGAACCACGAAAAGCTGCTCGATGACCTGCTCTCACTGGGCCGCAACTGGGCGCTGGCCATTGCCATCGCGGGTGCCGGAGCTGCGGTCCATTACAGCGAGTCGGTCTACGAAGCAGGCATCTGGCGCGACCTGCTGCCCACGCTCTGCTTCCTGGTCGCCATCGTCTGGATCGTGCTCAGCATCATCCGCTTCGACCTGACCATCCAGCAGCACTTCGAGCGGAAATTGTCACGCTGGCTCAGCCGTCTGCTGTATGTCGTGCTGCTTGGCACCGGCATCACTGCCGTGTTCTTCGTCACCGAACTGGCGGAGAACAATCACATCGCGCGGATGTGCGACTCGGTGGCCAATGAACCCGGCAGCCGCATCCACAGGTCGGCCGAGTGCCAGCGCCTGTACCAGCACCGCGCGGCGTACCGGCAGCGCCTGGAATCGGCCGAGGGTGAGTTCGACTGAACGGGCTTCATCGCGGTCTTCGCGCGCGATGAACACATTTCGTGGATGTGCATTTGGGCACAGTGCAGCCGACGCCGCGCTCTCGGCCCGTACCGGACCCGCAATGCACCCCCATCGCGCACCTGCCCGCCATGATGCCATCGCCTTGCAGGCCGGCATGCTGGGCAGCGTGTTGGGCGTGGCGCTGTTCAAGGCCATCGCACTGTCTGCGTTGGCGACGGGTTCGATGATGGGTATCGGGCTATGGGTGATGGCCTGCGCGCTGCTGGCAGCGTGGGCGCTCGCAGCCTATCTGGCCTGCCTGGCACTGAGCCGACGCGTGTTCGTGCTGATGCTGGTGCTGTGCACGGTACTGGTGATCTGCATCGCCTGACGCCGGCAGGGGCCGGACTATCGCGCATCTGTTATAGGATAACAAGTGCGGTTGGTCCGATTGTGCATGCCCGGTGTCACGGATTTGAATTCCATGGCCATCCCGGCATCACCCGAGGCCCCCCCATGAACCTGCAGCCCCCGCTCCGCGTGACCCTCATTGCCATCGCCCTCGCATCGCTCAGCGCCTGCGCCACCTATGACGACAGCAACATGCATCAAGCCTGCCAGGAGTCGCCGCACCTGAAGGACCTGCCGCCCGAGGTCGCTGCCCGCGAGAGCCGCTGCAACAAGGGCATGGAAGTGTGGTCGAGCGAGCGCAAGGGCAGTGACAAGCCGCTGGACCTGAGCGGAAAGAAGAACAATCCCTGACGAAGGTGCGCGCCCGGTTGCCGCGCCTGTCTTGATCGCGCCCATGCATCCGGCTGACTGCTCCATCACAGCCGGCGCGCGACGATGAGGTCTCCCCACCCTGTCGAGACTCAGATGCCGGACACTGCCCACCCTGTCATTCGCGCGTTCGAGGCCGTGTTCGATCTATCAGGCAGCGTGCAGCGCATCACTGCGCTCACGGTCACCTGCCGGCATTGCTCGTCGACCAGCTCTGCCAGCGAAGACAACCTGGTGCAACTTCCGGGCGGGGCGTTGTTTCGTTGTGACGGGTGCGGCTGCCATCAACCGGTCAGCCACGCCCGCCTGTCGGACTGGCAACCGGCGTCGTTGCTGGGTATCTGAGGGCCGCCACGTGGAAATGACTGCGGAACAGCGGAAAATACTCCAGGCAATCGCCGCTGCAGAGCCGGTGCGCGGCGATGCCGCAACGTGGGCGGTGACCGCCGGATGGGCGGTACAGGCGGAAGACGGGGATATCGATCTGACCGAGGCTGGCCGGGATGTGCTCACCGCGCAGGCAGGTCGTAAGGGCTAGACCCGCCGATCAGGCCAGCTTCGCCTCCCTTCGCGCTGCGCCGCGATAGCGGCAACCTGCTGAACAAAGGGTGCATCCCTGCCACGTCAACGGCGAAGTGGCGAGGCCCTTCATGCCGAGGGTGTGCAGGGCATCATGACATGCGCTCGGCTATGCTGCGCCACCTCCCTGCGCCAATGGCGGCCATGCATCCTTTTCCCCTGCCAGTCTCTGCACCTGATCAGCTCGCCTACCGACTGCTGCAGGACAGTGACTGGGCCCGCTCGGCCACTGCCGCAAGCGCACCCGCCGAACTTCGCACCTTGCTGGCGATGATCCTGGATTCGCCGGAACCCCTGTGGCTTGCCTGGGGCAAGGAAGACAAGGCGTTCTTCTTCAATGATGCCTATCTGCCGATGCTGGGGGAAAAGCTGCACGGCGCGATGGGCAACCGTCTGGAGGATGTCTGGGCGGACGTATGGCCGGACGTGGTGCAGGCCGTCGACGACGCCTTTGCCGGCACCAGCCGCAGCTTCAAGAACCTGCCATTGATGATGGATCGCGACGGCACGCTGCGCGAAACTTTCTGGACGTTTTCCTATTCACCGCTGCGCGTCGGCTGCGGCAGTGTCGCCGGTATCCTGTGCGTGGTCAGCGAGCAGACCGAACGGGTGATCGAGCGCGACCTGCACAGCCGCCAGGTCGCGGCGATCACCGAGCAGGCGCGGGAGGCCCATCTGGAACTGGTGCGCGCCCGCGAGCAGCTGCGCCAGTCGCAGAAGCTGGAGGCGATCGGCCAGCTCACCGGCGGTGTGGCCCACGACTTCAACAACCTGCTGCAGGTCATCACCGGTTCGGTGGACATGCTCCTGCACACGTGGCCGTCAGACGACACCCGGCGCCGCTACATCCAGGCCATTGCCACAGCCTCGGACCGCGCCACCAAGCTGACCGCGCAACTGCTTGCGTTCTCGCGTCGCCAGAGCCTGTCGCCGGAGGTCTTCGATCTCTGCGAGAGCGTGCACGCGCTTTCGGACATCATCACCACGGTACTGGGTGCACGCATCCAGGTGTCGTTGACCTTGCCCGGCACGCCGTTGCCGGTGCTGCTGGACCGGACCCAGCTGGACACTGCATTGATCAACATCGCGGTCAACGCGCGCGATGCGATCGAGGGACACGGCAGGGTGACCATCGAGGTGGAGCAGGTAACCGCGGTGCCTTCGGTGCGCTTCGCCGCGCCGATGAAGGGCGACTTCGCCGCGATCAGCGTGACCGACACCGGAGCAGGCATCGACCCCGCCGTCGTCGACCGCATCTTCGAGCCCTTCTTCACCACCAAGAGCGTCGGCGCCGGAACCGGCCTCGGCCTCAGCCAGGTGTTCGGCTTCGTCAAGCAGTCGGAAGGCGAGGTGGACGTGCAGAGCCAGGCGGGCGCCGGTACCCGCTTCACCCTGTACCTGCCGCTGGCGCAGGCGAGAGAAATGACGGAACGGCCGGCGACGCTACCGGGGCTGCAGCATGGTCACGGTGTCTGCGTGCTGGTTGTGGAAGACAACGTCGATGTGGCCGAATTTGCCGTCGGCGCCCTGCGCGAGCTCGATTACAACGTGGTACTTGCGCACAATGCGGACGAGGCCCTGGCGGAGCTCGAACGGGATGCCTCCCGCTTCGATGTAGTGTTCAGCGACGTAGTGATGCCTGGCATGAACGGCCTGGATCTGGCCCGTACCATCCGCAGCCGCCTGCCTGGGCTTCCAGTGATCCTTACCAGCGGCTACAGCGAACTGCTGGCCCGGGACCCTGGCCATGGCTTCACCCTGCTGCGCAAGCCTTACTCATTGAAGCAGCTGGCCTCGGTGATGACCGAAGCCGGGCGCTGCGCGCAGGCCGTGGTGGCGTCGCCCTAGCGGGCGGTCACCGCAGCGAACCGAACCAGCGTTCCAGCGAAGGCTCCAGCCCCGACGTGTCACCGCCAGCATCGCAGGCCCAGGCGACGATACCGTCGGGGCGGACCAGCACGGCGCCCAGTCCCAGCGTGTCGCGCGCCGTGGACATCACGCAGGTGACCGACCGCTGCCAGCGCTCAATGATCGGACCGAGCGAATCGCCGGTATCGAGCCCCAGCAGCACGCCCTGCCCTGCACGCAGCAGCTCTCCCATCCGACGGTCATCAGCCAGTTGGACGTCCGGTGCGCTTCGGCCAACCCGCGGATGGCTGCCGTCGAGCACCGGTGGCGGTGCTATACCCCACAGCCGCTCGGCGAGATAGGTGGCACCGTCGCGGGTCGCGGCCAGGTCGGCGATGACCGCCGCCAGCGCGCGCGACCCGGGGCCTGGCCGCATCAACGCCACCTGCGCACGTGACCAGTCGAGCACCTGGGCGCCGATCGGATGGCGCTCAGCCTGATAGCTGTCCAACAGCGACTCTGCCACATCACCTCGCACCACCGCGGCCAGCTTCCACCCCAGGTTCATCGCATCGCCGATGCCGAGGTTCAGCCCCTGCCCGCCCAACGGCGAATGCATGTGCGCGGCATCACCGGCCAACAGCACGCGGCCGCTGCGATAGGCCGTGGCTTGGCGCGCGGCATCGGTCCATGTGGTGGCCAGATGCAACGCCGTGATCGTTGCCTCTCGCCCGGAGACACGCCGCAGCAGCGCCTGGGCGGTGTGCCGGTCCAGCGGCGTGCGATGGCCGGCGCCACCGTCGAAATCGGCCAGCGCCAGCATGCCCGGCGGATTGAAATTGCACATGCCGTGTTCGGTGAACTGACGCCCCGGGACGAGCACCGACGGGTCTGCCAGTTCGACCTGCAGCGTGTGCCCGGTGAACTCCGGCGCCGTCCCTGCGAACACGAACCCCGATTGCTTGCGTACCGTGCTGCGGGCGCCATCGCAACCGACCAGCCAGCGGCCCCGCATCAGCCCGCGACCGGTCTGGACCACCATCTGTGCTTCGCGTGCGTGCACCGCCTGCACCGTGCAGCCACGCTCGATCTGTACACCCAGTGACACCGCACGCTCGGCCAGCACCGCCTCCAGCGACTGCAGCTCGACCGCCATCTGGGTGGGCACCGGCGTCGGCAGGCGATGGCGCCAGCGCGCACTGTCCACGTTGTCCAGCGCAAAAGGAATGCCGGCGAAGTGGCCGCCCAGCGGCCGCGGTTGCGCCAGCCAATGGGCGGTGCCGGGCGGCGGTGCGCCGTTGTCCGGCTTCAGCACCTGACTGGCGGCAACCGCATCCAGCAGGCCACGTCGATCCAGGGCCTCCAGGGTGGGCGCGTTCAAGCCGCGCAAGCCAAAGGGCAGGCGTTTCAAGGGTGTCTCGGGCGACGCTGCCTGCTCCAGCAACAGGACCGAACAGCCGGCCTGGGCCAGCTCGCAGGACAGGAACAGGCCGACCGGGCCGGCCCCGGCGATGACGACGTCGTACAACATGGGATTTCCCTGTGAGCGCCGGGCCGGCGCTCTGGCGACACCAATGTTACACTCGGTGTACGTTTCCACGAGTGAACCGCCCATGATCCCGCCCCGGGGCCGCCGCGAGCAGCGCAAGACCGAGACCCGACAGACCATTTCGGACGTCGCCACCGAACTGATCATCCGCCGCGGCTTCGAAGCCGTGTCCATGTCCGAGATTGCCAATGCGGCGGGGGTCTCGCGCAAGACGGTCTTCAATTATTTCGCCAGCAAGGAAGACCTGGTGTTCGACCGCGATGAGGAGGCCCGGACCCTGCTTCGCGAAGGCATGGCGGCGCGCCGTGGCATGGCCCCGCTGGCCGCCTTCCAATCGCTGGTGCGGGAGCTGCTGGACAGCGGCCATCCGCTGTTACGGATCAACTCCGGTGCAGCGGCCTTCTGGGCAACCGTGGCCGACAGTCCGGTGCTGGTGGCGCACGCGCGACGGCTGCAGGCACAGCTGGCCGACGACCTGGCCCAGCTGATGGCCGACGCGGCCGGTCGGCCCGCGCAGGACGCGGAGGCACGCCTGGGCGCAGCCATGCTGCTGGCGTCGATGGTGGCCGCCTATGAGAGTGGACTGGCCAGCCAGCAGAGGGGCGAGGATCCGCGCCAAGCGATGCTGCAGCTGATCGTGCGCGGTGGCACCGGCGTGCTGGTGGCCTTGGCCGGCACCCCATATACCGACCCGGGCCTGCGTCCATAGCGCACTCGGGGGATAGGTCACGAAGCATTGCAAATGCTAATCTTTCTCATTTGCAGCCCGCCCCGACCCCCTCATGCCGCTTCCAACCCCGCTCAAGCACGCCCTCTGCCTGGCGCTGCCCCTTTCCCTGGCTACGCCTGCACTGGCCTCCGAGGCCTCCGCTGACACCCCGAAGGACCTGGACAAGGTCGAAGTCCGCGGCCGCGCGCAGACCCTGTACCGTGCCAACGATGCGGCCGTCGGCACCCGCACCGATACCCCGTTGGAACTGGTGCCGCAGTCGATCCAGGTCGTGCCGCGCGAGCTGATCGACGACCAGGCCGCGCGCCAGGTCACCGATCTGTACCGCAGCATCAGCGGCATCAGCTTCTTCAGCTATGCCGGCGTCACCCTGCGCGGGTTCCGCCAGGAGAACGTTCTCTACGACGGCCTGCGTGGTGATCCCTATGCGGGCTTCTCGGTGCCGCAACTGTTCAATATCGAACGCGTGGAAGTACTGAAAGGTCCGGCCGGTGCGCTGTACGGCGGTGGTGATGCGGGCGGTGTCATCAACTATGTAACGCGCAAGCCCAAGGCGCGCGCCGAACGCCGCATCGAGCTGCAGGCAGGCGACAAGGACTTCCGCGCCGGATCGATCGAAGGCACCGGCCCCTTGAATGCCAGCGGCAGCATTCGCTATCGCGCCGGCCTGTATGCCGACAGCGAGCAGGGCGTGCGCTGGAATGCCGACAGCGAAAGCGTGATCGGCGATGCCTCGCTGGCCTTCGATGTCGGCCAGACCGGCGAACTGGTGCTGCAGTTCACCGACATCACCCAGAACCTGGGCGGCAACCGCCTGCGCGGCGTGCCGGTGAACGATGCCGGCAGCTTCCTGACCGACCGCCGCTGGAACCACAACGAGGCCAGTGACTTCCTCGACATGCGCGCCAAGGTCGCACTGGCGCAGTATCGCTTCGCACCGCGCGACAACCTGGACGTGGACCTTGCTGCGCGCTGGTTCAGCAACAACGAGCACCAGATGTACCACGAGCCGATGGGGCTGATTGATCGTGACCGCGACGGCGTGGCCGAGTGGATGACGCGCCAGCTGCGCAACCAGATCCGTGACAACACTGCCTTCACCGCCAGCGGCAATGCCGTATGGCGGATCAACACCGGCCGTATCGAACACAAGGTGCTGTTCGGCGCCGACGTGTACCAGCTCGACGCCGACTTCACCGCGCAGACCGCCAACAGCGCCGACCTGGCACGCGGCGCCGGCCCGGTGCGCGGCATCGACCTGTTCAACCCGGTCTATGGCGCGAGCACCTGGCATGACTACAACCTGGCTGCCCTGCCGTGGCGCAGCACCGCCACCCGCAGCAAGCGCTACGGCGGCTACCTGCAGGATGAGCTGGCACTGGGCACGCGCTGGCATGTGCTGGCCGGGCTGCGCTGGGATGGGTTCAAGGATCAGGACCGCATGGGTGGCGGCAGCGTGGATGGCAACGATCTCAGCTGGCGCCTGGGCAGTACCTTTACCGTCCGGGACGGCGTGAACCTGTACGCCAACATCGCCAGCGGCTTCGTGCCGCAGAGTGCCACCAACCAGAACCCGGCGGCCGGCGGACCGTTCGACGCGGAGCGCAGCAGGCAATGGGAAGTCGGTCTGAAGTCCCTGCTGGCCGACCGTGTGACCCTGAACATGGCGGCCTACCGCATCGACCGCAGCAACATCGTGCAGGCCACCGGCGAGGTGATCGGCGGGGTAAACCAACTCGCTGCACTGGGCCTGGTACGCAGCACGGGCATGGAACTGGACCTGCTGGCCGACGTGACCGAGCGCTGGGTGGTGAACCTGACCTACGCCTACAACGACGCACGGGTGAAGGATGCCGGACCGAACGGCATCACCAATGCCTCCGGCGACCGCTTCGCCAATGCGCCACGCAACAAGCTCGGCGTGTGGACGCGCTACGACCTGCCGTCGATCAACTCGGCCATCGGCTTCGGCGCCGACCATGTGGGCGAGCGTGTCAGCCTGGATGGGCAGGCGGTCAAGGCATACACGGTATTCGACATGAGCTGGAAGACCACGTGGAAGCAGTGGCAGTTCCAGGCCAACGTCAAGAACCTGTTCGACAAGGTGTACGCGGCCAGCGGCTTCATCGAGCGCAACGGGCATTTCCCGGGCGAGCCGCGGCGGGTGTATGTGCAGGCGGCTTACAGCTTCTGAGCGGAGCCACCTGCGTCGCCGGCATCTCGTGCCAGCGTGCCGCCTGCCCGGACGGTAGACCGCCCCAATTCAGGTATCCTTGCGCGCAGTCAGCCACGTCTTCATGCGACCGCTGCGGTGCAGCATCGACGTTGCCGACGAACATACGATTCACCATGGATGTTTCAACGTAGTCACAGGGGAAAATGGATGAAGAAGTTCCTGTTCGCGGCGATCATCGCCGTGTCGCTGGCGGGTTGTACCACCAATCCGCCGCTCAATTTCTCGGTCCCGAACGTCGGGGTCAGCAGCAAGAAGATTGATGGCGAACTGAAGTCGCTGACGGTCACGCTGGCACGTCCGGATGAAGCCAAGGGCAAGATTCCCGCGCAGGCCCAGCACGAAGTGCCGCAGATGTGGCAGAACGCGCTGACCGAAGCGCTCAATAAGATGGCGGTGTTCCGCGACGATGCACCGGTGAAGTTGAGCCTGTCGGTGAAGATTCTGGCGATCGACATTCCCAGCTTCGGTGCATCAATGACCACCAAGACGATCGCCCGCTACGAGCTGATCGATCGTGCAACCGGCAGCATCGTCTACACCCAGGATGTCAGCGCATCCGGCGAAGTTCCGTTCAACTATGCCTTCGCAGGGGTAATCCGTGCCCGCGAGTCGATCAGCCGCTCAGCACAGAACAACATCGCCCAGTTCCTGCAGGCGCTGGAAACCGTGGACATTACCAAGCCGATGTTCCCGAACAAGCAGGAAGCGCCATGAAGCGCCTGCTGGTGGCTGCATCCGTTGCTGCGATGCTGACGGCCTGCGCGCCAAATGTGCGTACGGACAGTTATTCCATCGGTTCAGTGGGACAGGTCAATCGAACTGTCGGCGGTACGGTCATCAGCGTCCGCGCGGTCAGTATTGACGGTTCACAGGGCGGTGGTGCCGTTGCCGGCGCTGCGGCTGGCGGTGTGGCCGGCTCCACCATCGGTGGCAGCGACCAGGGGGCGGCCATCGGTGCCATTGGCGGCCTCGTGGTCGGAGCTATTGCCGGTGCAGCCTCCGAACGCGCACTCTCGCAGGCCAAGGGCCTGGAATATGTTGTGCAGACGGAGAACGGCAACCTGATGACGGTTGTGCAGGGCCCCGATCCGGTGTTCACCACCGGCATGCGGGTCCTGGTGCTGTATGGATCGCCCTCGCGCATCATTGCCGATCCGCGACAAGCGAAGACAGCGCCGTAACCCCCAACAATGCCCCTTTCGAGGGGCATCGTTGTATTGGATATCGAGGGGGAGGTGGCAACCCACCTCCCCTGCCCAGGTCAGTGCGAGCAGGACACCAGCATCGAGCGGGTGGCCATCTGGGTAGAGGTGAAGCCGTTCCTGTTGCCCACCGCGATGGCATTTCCTTCATCGCCATCCTTGCTGAAGACCACATAGCCGCCTGGGCACATCTGCCCGGCCTTTTCGTAGCAGCCACTCCAGGAACTGGAACCGCTGCAGTCGATGGAAACACCACGGCGGCCATCGGGGGTGACGGTCATTTTGGCAGTGGTGCAGGCACTCAAGGCGGCAACCAGCAACAGCGGGACGAACAACTTCATGGGCACTCCAGGGGTTGGGGATCAGCGAACGGGCGCCAAGGCTGGAGTGCGCGGATTGCGCGAACCTTGCGCCGGGCGGCCCGCGCCGCAGCGGGTGTTGCGGCGTCACCGGCAGGCCCCGAAGGAACGCCATGTTCACGCAATGTTCCTGTAATACGGTGCCGGCGCTTGCCGCCCGCCTTATGCCTCCTTCCCGCCTGACGCCTGCCGATGCACATCCTGCTGATCGAAGACGAAGCCGAACTGGCTGCCACCCTGAAGTCTGCCCTGCAGCGGGAGCGCTACGTCGTGGACCTGGCCAGCACCCTGGCACTGGCCCGCCAAGCAGCACTTTCCGGATCACACGACCTGGTGCTGCTGGACCGCACCCTGCCCGATGGTGACGGGCTGGGGCTCATTCCCGTGCTGCGCGGGCGCAATCCGGGGGTGCCGATCATCGTGCTCAGCGCACTGGGACAGTTGCCGGACCGCATCGCCGGCCTGGATGAGGGCGCCGACGACTACCTGGCCAAGCCCTTCGCGCTGGAAGAACTGTTCGCGCGGATCCGCGCGGCCGGGCGCCGGCCGAGCGGCATGCAGGTGGAGCCGGTGAGCATCGGCCGGCTGCTGTTCGACCCCACCTCGGGCGAAGCCAGCGTGGGCGGACAGCGACTGGAGCTTCCGCGCCGCGAGATCCGCGTGCTGGCGGCCCTCGCCCGCCGGCTGGGCCGCACCGTGCTTCGCGAATCCATCGAGATGGCGGTGTACGGCTTCGACGACGGCATCCATTCCAACACGCTGGACTCGCATGTCTCACGCCTGCGGCGCAAGCTGGCCGACGCGGATGCGGGGGTGGAAATCCATGCCATCCGCGGTGTCGGCTATCTGATGCGGGAAACGAAGTAATGGCGCTTCGTCCCTCACTGAAGCGCCCGCTGATCGTCAAAACCCTGATCTACCAGCTGCTCGCACTGCTGGTGGCCTTCTTCGCATTGCTGATGGTGCTGGTGCGTGTCGACAGCGGCGGCTACTACACCATCCAGACCTTCGCCCCGGTGGCGGCAGAGGCCGTTCGTCGGGACAGCAAGGGCGAGCTGTATGTGCAACGCACGCCGGCGCTGGACGAGCTGCTGAAGATCGTCCCCGGCGCGTGGTTCATCGCCGAGGATGAGCAGGGCCAACATGTGACATTCGGCCACGTTCCGCCCGCCTACGCCTCGCTGGTCGGCGCCCTCGACGGCATTCCCTATGGCGACCTGCGCGGACGCGGCCGCAACGACGGCCTGGCCGTGGTGATACGCCAGCACAGCGGTCCGGCCGGCAAGCTGACCATCATGGCCCATGGCGAAACCGATTCGCTGACCTGGCAGATGGCGCTGGCCGCACACATCATCACCCTGCCGATCTTCCTGCTGCTGGGCCTGGCCACCATCATCCTGACCCCGATCATCGTGCGCCGCGCCCTGGCTGGCGTGGAGCGCATCGCGCAGGAAGCCCGCAACATCTCTGCCAGCCGTCGCGGCATCCGTCTGACAGAGACCGCCGTACCGGTGGAGATCGCACCGCTGGTGACCGCGGTGAACGAAGCGCTGGACCGACTGGACGAAGGGCACGAACGGCAGCGCCGCTTCATCGCCGCCGCCGCCCATGAGCTGCGTACACCGATCGCCATCCTGCGGGTGAAGATCGATGCCACCGACGATTCCACCTCACGCAGCCTGGCGGTGGAAGTCGCTCGGCTGGCAACGCTTGCCGAGCAGCTCCTGGACCTGCACCGCATGGAAGCCGATGGACCGAAGGACTCCCTCAACCTGGCCCGCGTGGCCAAGCGGGTCGTCGCCGATCTGGCCCCCCTGCTGATCCAGTCCGACAAGACGGTCGCCGTGGCAGTGGAACCGAACTTCCCGGTGCTGGGCGAGTCCGGTGCCATCGAACGGGTGCTCTCCAACCTGGTATTGAATGCCGCCGAGCACGGTGGACGCCATATCATCGTGCGCGTACAGGGCAGCTGCCTTGAGGTGGAAGACGATGGACCTGGCATTCCGGTCGACCAGCGCGAACGCGTATTCGAACCCTTCCAACGCCTGCGCCCCCGGCAGACAGGCGCCGGATTGGGCTTGAACCTGGTGCGGCAGGTGATCGACCGCCACGGTGGCCACGTCACGATTCTGGATGCGCCCGGTGGCGGCGCCCTGATCCGCATCGAGTTCCCCGTGCATCCAGGCGTCACCAGCGCATTGGCGCCGGAGTACTGAGCGCATCGCTTCCACGTGGATGACTATGCGCGGATGACTACTGGCTGTCCGCGCGCCAGGACTGCGGTTGATGCGCAAGGTTGCGGCAATGTTCGCTGCCCAGCATCCAGGTGAGCGGCACAGCAGGTGCTGCGTCCGGAACTGACAGGAAGCCTGCATGTGACACAGGGAGCTCCTCCACCGCCCTCTTCCACCCCTGCCCCGCCGCCTCGGAATACGCCCAGCCTGACCGCCGCAGCATGGAACTGCCGCGCGCATGCAGGCCGCGCGCGTGGGTTGGAACACTGGCCGCACTGGCTGCGGATGATTCCCGAACGCGAGCGGGCCGGCGTACTGATCCGCCTGTTCGCCGCACTGTTCCTGCTGCTCCCAGGCCTTGCGCTGGTGGCTTCCGCGTATCGGCACGCGCATGCAACGGCCACTGCCGTGCTGGTGTTCGTCGCCGTGCATGCCGCACTGCACATGCTGGTCGTGTGGCGAGGGGCTGCACTGCGCCCGGCTCCCCCGCTGCTGCGGGCCCTGGATACGCATGCAGCCACCGTGATGCTTGCTGCCACGTTGATGATCATCGCGATCATCGCCGCCACCGCAACGCTGCCGATTGCGGTCTGCGCCGTGCTGCTGGTCGGCGCATTGTGCCACCTTTCGACCTTGCCCACGCCGGCGCAACGCCTCCGCCACGTGCTGTTGGCGCTCGGTAGCATGATCCAGTTCATCGCGATGGCACTGCTCACGCAGGGCATTGCCCACTGACACGCCTGCACCATCGCAAGGTTCGCGCAATCCAGCGCATCGAGACTCGACCACCATCCACACCTGTCGCCCCAGGCGTGCATTCCAACAGTCTCGAGGATCCACGATGCCCTGTCTCTTCCGGATGCCGCGCCGATGAGCGCCACACCGCGCAGCCGCCGCCGTGTGCTGATCATTGCTGCCGCACTCCTCTGCACAACGTTGGCACTCTTCGCTTGGCTCCGGCCCGTACCACCACCGAAGCTGCAGGTGGCACCGGTAACCCGGGGCAACATTGAACAGGTCGTTGAAGCCACCGGAACACTGAAGCCCTCGCGGCTGGTGAGCGTGGGCGCGCAGGTATCCGGCCGCATCGAGGCCCTGCATGTGAAGCTGGGCGACAAGGTGAAGGCCGGCGATCCGATTGCCGATATCGATTCGCGCACCCAGCGCAACGCATTGCTGAGTGCGCAGGCAGCACAGCGCACCGCGCGCGCCAACCGCGATGCGCTGGCCACCGACCTGCGCCAGTTCGAGCTGACATTGCATCGACAGCAGCAGCTGGTGACCTCGCAGTTGGTGGCACGCGCCGACGTCGATGCGGCCAAGGCCAAGGTCGATGCCACCCGGGAACAGATCGCCGCGCTGGAGGGTGAGATCGTGCAGCGGCAGACCGACGTGGATATCGCACAGACCAACCTCGAGTACACCCGTATCACCGCCCCCACCGACGGCACCGTGCTGGCCGTGGTGGCGCGCCAGGGGCAGACCGTGAACGCGGTACAGAGCGCACCGACCATCGTGATGCTGGGCAACCAGGACGTGATGACGGTCTACGCGGAAATCTCCGAGGCGGATGTTGTGCACACGTCCGTTGGTCAGGAAGCGTACTTCACCATTCTTGGCGACGCGGGACGTCGCTACAGGAGCACGCTGCGCGACATCGCCCCGGCTCCGGAATCGATCACCCAGGAAGACGCCTCCGCCCTTGCTTCACCCGCGACCGGCGGTGGCAGCCGCACCGCCATGTACTACAACGGGCAGTTCGACGTCGCCAACGCCGATGGCCGCCTGCGCAGCTACATGACCGCGCAGGTGCGCATCGTGCTGGGTCGCGCCGACAACGTACTGACGCTGCCCTCCGCTGCGCTCGGTGCACGCGCGGCCGATGGCAGCTACAGCGTACAGGTGCGTGGCGCGGACGGGCACGCCCATGCGCGCCGCATCACCATCGGGCTGGACGACCAGATCCAGGTGGAGGTACGCAGCGGCCTGAAAGAGGGCGAACAGGTGGTGCTGGCGCAGGCCCGGGACGAAGCCGCTACCGCACACGCGCCGTCGAAATGAGCACATCCACCACCGCCCCTTTGCTGCGCGTACGCGGCATCCGCCGCGAGTTCGCGGCCGGCGAACAGACCCTGGTCGTGCTCGATGGCGTGGACCTGGACATCCACGCAGGCGAACTGGTGGCCATCGTGGGCCAGTCCGGCTCGGGCAAGTCCACGTTGATGAACATCCTCGGCTGCCTCGATCGCCCTTCCGCCGGTGCATACCAGATCGCCGGACGCGAAACCGCTCAGATGTCGCCCGATGAACTGGCCGAACTACGCCGCGAGCACTTCGGCTTCATCTTCCAGCGCTATCACCTGCTGACCGACCTGACCGCATTGGGCAATGTAGAAGTGCCAGCGATCTATGCCGGCATGGCGGGGGCCACCCGCCGCGCCCGCGCGGCCGAGCTGTTGGCGCGGCTGGGCCTGAGCGAACGTATGCAGCATCTGCCTGGCGAGCTGTCAGGTGGCCAGCAGCAGCGTGTTTCGATTGCGCGCGCACTGATGAACGGCGGCGCGGTGATCTTCGCCGATGAGCCGACGGGTGCACTGGACACCCACTCCGGCAGGGAGGTGATGAAGATCCTGGGCGAGCTGCATGCCGAGGGCCACACCGTGGTGCTGGTGACGCACGACATGGCCATGGCCGAACATGCTCATCGCATCATCGAGATCCGCGATGGCCGGATTGTCGATGATCGCGCCACGGGCAAGGTCTCTGCCGCGGATGGGTCAGCGGCGGCCCCGCCGCAGCGCGGCGGTGGCAGCGGCTGGCAGGCGGTGCGTGACCGCTTTACGGAGGCGTTACGCATGGCCCTGCGCGCAATGAACGCGCACCGCATGCGCACCTTCCTGACCATGCTCGGCATCATCATCGGCATTGCGTCGGTCGTCTCCGTGGTCGCGCTGGGTACCGGCGCGCGCCAGGCCATCCTGTCCAACATTTCCTCGCTGGGCACCAACACCATCGAGATCTATCCCGGGTCCGGCTTCGGCGACCTGCACTCGGCGCGGGTGGAAACGCTCACCCCCGGCGACAGCGTGGCCCTGGCCGGGCAGCCGTTCGTGGACAGCGCTACACCCGGCGTGGCCACCACCGGCACCGCGCTGCGCGGCAACCGCTCGGCCAGCGTGCAGGTGCAGGGCGTCAGCGAGCAGTACTTCCGCGTGCATGGCCTGAAGCTGGGCGAAGGTGCCTTCTTCGGCCCGGCCGCCGTGGCCGGCTACCAGCAGGTAGTGGTGATCGATGCCAATACCCGCGCCCGCTTCTTCGCTGCGGTGGACAATCCCATCGGCCAGACCCTGCTGCTGGGCAACGTGCCGGTGCGCGTGGTGGGCGTGGTGAAGAAGGACGCCGGCGCGGTCGGCGATGCCTCGCTGCTGCGGGTGTGGCTGCCCTACACCACCACCATGGCGCGCATGCTCGGGCAGAGCCACGTTTCCAGCATCACCGTGCGTGTCTCCGATGCCATCAGCATGGAGGCGGCCGAGCGCGCCATCGGACGATTGCTGGCACGCCGCCATGGCAGCACCGATTTCTACATGAGCAACAACGCGCAGATCCGCCAGTCCATCGAACAGACCACCGGCATCCTGACCATGATGATCAGCTCCATCGCCGCCATCGCGCTGGTAGTGGGCGGAATCGGAGTGATGAACATCATGCTGGTGTCGGTGACCGAGCGAACACGCGAGATCGGCGTGCGCATGGCGGTGGGCGCGCGGCGCAGCGACATCCTGCAACAGTTCCTGATCGAATCGGTCCTGGTCTGCCTGCTCGGTGGCGTGCTCGGCATCGGCGTGGCCCTGGCATTGGGGGCAGGGTTGGCGCTGGCCAACGTGGGTTTCAGCCTGGTGTTCTCCGCCAATTCGATCCTGGCCGCCTTCGCCTGTTCCAGCCTGATCGGTATTGGCTTCGGCTTCCTGCCAGCACGCCGCGCCGCGCAGCTGGACCCGGTCGAAGCACTGGTTCGATAGCCAGTGACCTTACCTGCAGTGACGGCAGGTTCGCGCAATGTCTGCGGGCTCTACTGGAGCTACCAACAATGTCCGCACAGGAGCTGGACGATGTCTCTGAAACCAGGAGGAACCGCACTGCTGCTGGCAGCGGCTGCACAACTGATGCTGCTGTTGCCCTACTCCGGCGACGCCCATGCGCAACGCGGTAACCGCTACAACCCGCAGTGGGACCAGGACTACCGTGACCGCGATCGTGATGCATGGGAGCGTCGTGAACGCGAGCGTGAGCGTGACCGGGAACGTGAGCGCCGCCACGATGCCAAGACCACCGGTGTGGTGGTGGGCGTGGTGGGCGCAGCCGTCGTGGCCGGTGTGATTGCCGCAGCCGCCAAGCGCGAACGCGAGACCCGCGAACGCGCCGACTACTGCATTCGCCGCTACGGCAATTATGACCGCCGCAACGATACCTATCGCGGCGCCGACGGCTACACCTATCCCTGCCGCTGACCTGCACATCTCAAGGACATACGACCCATGAAGAAGACCGCTCTGTTGATCGCATTGTGCGCCGCTCCGCTGGCCTCCCAGGCCGCGCCGGCTGACCCGAAGCAGGCCTACATCGATTCCACGTTCACAGCGATGGACACCAACAAGGATGGGCGCGTCGACAAGGCCGAATACACCAGATTCCAGCAGGGGCGCTTCAGCAAGCAGGCCGATTCGATCGACGCCGCGTTCAGTGCCATGGACACGAACAAGGATGGCAGGATCAGCAAGGATGAAGCCACGTTGGTGCCGGAGATTGCGAAGTACTTTGCGGGCCTGGACACCGATGGTGATGGCTATCTGTCGCTGAAGGAGATGCAGCAGGCCATGGTGGCCGCGCAGACGGCAGACGCCCCGGCGAGGTAGCGCCCTGGTACTGGATGCCAATCCACATCGCCTTGGTGGGTGCCCACCTTGGTGGGCACGGCTGCGTCACCGCGCGCCAGGGCCAGAATGCCCACCAAAGTGGGCGGCTACCGCAGCGGTGAAATGGCATTCACCCAGGCGGACATCTACCCGGCTGGTACGCGTCGGTCGCCAAGCGAACTTAGCAATGCCCGCGCACCGAGTTGCAAAGACCGCGTGAGGCGAAGCTGCGACAGGCCGGGACCCTAGCCCATCCGTATCGCCGGGATGTCGCGCGCCTGCGCATCGACCTCCTGCTGGCGCTGCGCGTGTGCCTGTTCACGATCCGCACCGACTGCCTGCAGGGCCTGCAGTGACTGCTCGACCGGCGTCTGCACCGCCCGGTCCGTGGGCATGGAGGCCCGCAGATGCGCCGGATCATTCAACTCGCCCTGCACCACGAACACGTTGCGGCCGGCCGGGTGATCGGCAGTCTGCGCGCTCAGCAGCACATGGTCGGCGCGTTCGAACTGGTTGTGGCGCGCCAAGGCCATCACGCTCGCCACCAGGCGCTCGCTGTTCTCGTCGTGGGTACGCCCGGCGCCGGCATCGATCGCGGCCACGCCTTCGCGCACCTGCTGCATCAATGCGTACTCACGGTGGCCGGGTCCAATGTCGGCCAGACGGGTCGCTACCTGCGCGGGATCCCGCACGTCGTCCACGGCTGCGGTCAGCGGGCTGCGGGTGATGGTCCGGTACGGGTCGTCCGGGTGGAACTGGGTACGTTTTTCCTGCCGTTCCAGACGAACGTCCCGCGCGTCGTTGAGTTCAGCGATGCGGGCCGGATCGGTGATCTCACGCATCGACATGTGGCCACCACCCGCGCTGACACTGGCCCATTTCCTGTCCGCTTCGAAGTACATCGCGTAGTAGCTGTTGCCACCGATGACGTTCGGATCGACCGCCGAGCGCCCTTCCAGTGCCTGGGTGGCTTCCAGCACGCTCAACCGGGTCAGGTATTGCCCGCCCTTCGTCCATCCCATCTGGCTGATGGCATCGACGCTGGTGTTGCCTACGCGCGGGCCTCCGGCGTAGTCATTGTTGAGCATGTTGGTCCAGATCTGTTCCAGCTTCTCGGGGCCGCTCTTCTGCTCAGCCGCCTGCAGCAACACGCGCGGCGTCCAGCAGTTGGGATCGAGTTCATGCCGTTCGAATGCCCGGTCGTGTGCCAGCATTACATCCTTGCCGGGAAGATTCAGTGCAAATTCGGGACGCCCCTGCTCCATCCAGAACAGGCGTCGCTCCAGGTCCTGGCGCAGAAGCGTCTGCCCAAACATCTCCCATTGCCGCTCGCTCAGCTGCGCATCGGGAAAGCCGGAGCCCTTGCCTTCCTGATCTCGGGCGTAATCCTGTGCGTAGCTGTTTGCAACGCGGCCTGGCAGGCTGTCGTTGCGAACAACACCCAGCGCAAGCGTGCCATAGCCATCCGCATCTGGCAGCTGCGACAGATAGTTCCAGTACAACTCACGGTTTCCGGCCTTGGCATAGCTGGCCAGAATCCTGAGATTCTCTTGCGTCAATCCGCCCATCGCCTGCTCCTGAATGCACTCACTGCCGGACGCGGGAGCGCGCGAGAAGATCCCGCACCGCATCTTCCATCCGCTTCCAGTCCGCCAGGAAGGCCCGCTTGTAGTTCAGCGAGATGGAAAGCTTGTTCTCCACATCCGAGAAATAGTGGAAGCACCCCGCAGCGGCTTGCCCTTGCTCACTGATGACCTGATCGCCCTGCAGGCGAACGCCATCCCCCCGAAACGCCGTGCTTTCGCATTTGATGAATGTGGTCAGGCTGCCGTTGGGAGCGCGCGCGATGTACCAGTCATCTTCATAGGCAGGATTACGGGTGGGCGGTTTTCCATAGCGTGCCTCGTATTCCTTCGAGAAAATCCCCATCCTCGTTTCATCAATGGCGTAAGGCGTCAGTCCCATGACGTCGGGCCGCGCAATACGCAGATCGAGTCGATCCCGAGGATCCCCTCGCTCCACCGATCCTTCCTCGGCGGATGCCTGGTTGGAGGACAATCGCTCCAATGATGTTTCGATTGGCGCACGATCGATGTAGTCGATCGCCACAGCAATTTCCTTCCGGAAATCATTCGTACGCGGATTCGCCCGGGCACCCGGCGGCGTCGGCTTCATGTCCGGCCACTCGATGACCAGCGTCACGCCCTCGCCGGGCCACGGTGCGATCTGGCTGTCCAGGTAGTTGGCCGGAATGCGGAAAGTGTTCGGCCCGAGCTTCACGTCCACGGGCGCATCGGTATAGGTGTGGCCGTTGATCGTGCGGCCGGTCTGCGTTGCGCCGGACATGGCGGGATTCCTTTCGTGTTCGGTGGACGGCGGCCGCGCACACGCGCCGGCACTCACCGCGACGGCAAGTGCAAGCGTCAGGCAACGGCCGGGGGACATCACGTGCATGGGCATTCCATTGCAGAGTTCCCAATCGATTATAGGTAAAACTGCGGAGGCGAACGAAGGGTCCGCGCCCCAAGGCTTAAAGGCCTAGGCGAAAACCACTTTAGACCCGAGCCCGTGACCGGCTCACCCGGGGGGCCGGTCAGGCCATCCGCATGGCCGGGGTGTCGCGCGCCCGCGCATCGACCTCCTGCTGCTGGCGCTGCGCGTGTGCCTGTTCACGTTCCGCACCCACTGCCTGCAGCGCCTGCAGCGACTGCTCGACCGGTGTCTGCACCGCCCTGTCCGTGGGCATGGAGGCCCGCAGATGCGCCGGATCATTCAACTCCCCCTGCACCACGAACACATTGCGGCCGGCCGGGTGATCGGCGGTCTGGGCGCTCAGCAGCACATGGTCGGCACGTTCGAGCTGGTTGCGGCGCGCCAATGCCATGACGCTCGCCACGAGGCGCTCGCTGTTCTCATCATGGGTTCGCCCAGCACTCGCATCGATCGCGGCCACGCCTTCGCGCACCTGCTGCATCAATGCGTACTCACGATGGCCGGGACCAATGTCGGCCAGACGGATCGGTGCCTGTGCGGGATCCGGCACGGCGTCCACCGCTGCGGTAAGCGGGCTGCGGGTAATGGTCCGGTACGGGTCGTCCGGGTGGAACTGGGTCCGCTTCTCCTGCCGCTCCAGACGAACCTCGCGGGCGTCGTTGAGTTCGGCGATACGGGCGGGATCGGTGATCTCGCGCAGCGACATGTGGCCGCCGCCTGCACTGACGCTGACCCACTTCCTGTCCGCTTCGAAGTACATCGCGTAATAGCTGTTGCCACCGATGACGTTCGGATCGACCGCCGAGCGGCCCTCCAGTGCCTGGGTGGCTTCCAGCACGCTCAACCGGGTCAGGTACTGCCCGCCCTTCGCCCATCCCATCTGGCTGATGGCATCGACGCTGGTGTTGCCTACGCGCGGGCCCCCGGCGTAGTCATTGTTGAGCATGTTGGTCCAGATCTGCTCCAGCTTCTCGGGGCCGCTCTTGTCCGAGGCGGCTTGCAGGAGCACTCGAGGAGTCCAGCAATTGGGGTCCAGTCTGTGCTGCTCGAAAGCGCGGTCATGAGCCAGCATGACGTCAGCGCCAGGCAGATTCAGCGCGAGATCCGCACGTCCGTTTCCCATCCACGCCTGTCGAAGCTCCAGATCTTCCCGCAGCAGTGTCCGGCCGAATGCCTCCCACTGGCGCTCGCTCAGCTCAGCATTTGGAAAGCGCGAACCTTCGTCATTCTGAGATCTGGCATGGCTTTGCGCGTAGGCATTGGCCACGCGTCCAGGCAAACTGTCATTACGTACCACACCTAGTGCCAGCGTACCGTAGCCGTCCGAACCCGGCAGTTGCGACAGGTAGTTCCAGTACAGCTCACGATTACCGGCATCCGCATAATCGATGAGGATTCTGATGTCCTTCTGGGTCAGGCCGCTCATTGCTTTCTCCTTGAGCCTCGTCGTTTAGCGTGTCCGTGCTGCAGCAAGAACATCGCGAACAGCATCTTCCATGCGTTTCCAGTCTTTCAAGAAAGCTCTCTTGTAATGCAGGGAGATGGATAGGCTGTCAGAGATATCGACAAAGTAGTGAACGCATCCGGCAGCCACAGGATCGTCCAGATCAATGACCTCGTCCTGCGTCAGGCGCACTCCGTCCCCCAGGAACGTTGCGCTATCGCACTTGATGAAGCTTGTCAGCCCCCCGGCACCGTCCCGTGCAACATACCAGTCGCGCTCGAATGCCGGATTGCGGACAGGCGGCTTCCCATACCGGGCCTCATACTTCTTCGCGTACAACACCATCTTCCCTTCATCGATTGCATAGGGCGTCAGGCCCAAGGTCTCCGGCTGTGCGACGCGTTGATCGAGACGGTCCCTGGGATCCTCCCTTTCCACAGAACCCTCCTCCGTGATGGCTTCATTTGAGGAAAGCCTTGAAAGCGAAGTCTCAATTGGAATGCGATCAATGTAGTTGATACGGACAGCAATCTCCTTGCGGAAATCATTCGTACGCGGATTCGCCCGGGCACCCGGAGCCGTCGGCGTCATGTCTGGCCACTCGATGACCAGCGTCACGCCCTCACCGGGCCACGGTGCGATCTGGCTGTCCAGGTAGTTGGCCGGAATGCGGAAGGTGTTCGGCCCCAGCTTCACGTCCACGGGGGCATCGGTATAGGTGTGACCGTTGATCGTGCGGCCGGTCTGGATTGCGCCGGACATGGCGGGATTCCTTTCGTGTTCGGTGGACGGCGGACGTGCACACGCGCCGGCACTCACTACGACGGCAAGCGCGAGCGTCAGGCAACGGCCGGGAGACATCACGTGCATGGGCATTCCATTGCAGGGTTCCGGCGCCACTATAGGCAACCAGACGTCAACGGAACAGGAACCGCATCGCAGCCCTTCACGGCACCAGGCAACGTTCGACCTGCAGCGACAGCACCTGGCAGGCGTTGAACAGGCCCTCGACCACGGCTGCGGAGGGGCAGCAGGCAGGATCGTCGTTCTCACGTGCCACATGCGCGGCGTGCAGTACCGCGGTCAGCGCCGTGATGCCCGACGCGCTGCGGGTCGCCAGGGCCATGTCGAAGGCGCGGCCGGGGCTCAGGCACATTTCACTCCAGGCCTCACCATCGGCGCGCAGGTTCCTGCCGTGGCCGTTCAGGTGTGCAAAGAATGCCGACGGCGTGACGAGATCGGCGGATTCGCGGAGCGCGTCCTCCAGCGTTTCGGCCAAGGCAGCAGGAAGATCGCGCACGGCGGCACCGAGCAGCGCGTGCAGGCGGGGATGTTCGGGAAGACGTTCGGGCATGACGGCAACCTCACGATGTGGCCACCTGCAGATGCAAGGTGGCGGACGGTGCGGGTTGGCGTGCCGGATACATGATGCAAGAAGCCGGCGGATCGAGAGATCCCCACGCACCGTCCGCCATGAACTGGCAGACGATGCATTGTCACGGTTGCAACTCTGGCTGCAACCGTGACGCCGCGCATCATGTACGTTCGGGACGCCAATCCCGGCCACGGCGAATGCCTTGGCGCGGCCATGGTTACCGCCCCGAACCGGCGATGGAAAGCAGGAAAATCCCCGGCGATCGCGCTGTTACGTTGGTTGCGTCAGCGGATGTCGAGTTGTCCATCGGCTGACGCGCTTCGCCAGCAGACGACTCCCGCCAGCGTGCACTGCCCGGGCGCCCTATCCCGCCGTATACGACACACGTGCTGCCGCCACCAAAGACCCGTCGGTGGCCGTGCGCGTTCGCAAAACCGGCATGCGGCATGTGCAACGCCGCTCAGCCTTCAGCTATCGCCCTGGGTACTCTGATAGCCGCGGTAGGTTTCACCCCACTCGCGCATGGCCAGCAGCACCGGCACCAGCGTGCGTCCGAACTCGGACAGCTCGTATTCCACCTTCGGCGGCACTTCCGGGTACACGTGGCGGATCACCACGCCGTCGGCTTCCAGCTCACGCAGTTGGCTGGTCAGCATGGACTGGGTGGCGTTGGGCACCCGCCGCGTCAGTTCCATGAAACGCCGCTTGCCCGTCATCAGGTGAAAAAGAATGATCGGCTTCCACACGCCGCCGATCACCGACAGCGTGACTTCCACGGCACAACCGCTCTTGCCATCCCAACGCTTGCTACGCATGCATACTCCGGAAAACCATAGTACCTACGGGAAATCATCGTTCTTGTTGCGATAGAGGCGCGAGCCTAGCATGGCCTCATCCGGTGAATGTGAGCCCCTCCATGACGTTCAAAGCACTGCTCGCCCGCAAGACGAACAACCAGGTTTCGACCGAACTGGTCGATTTCGATGAAGCCAACCTGATGGACGGTGACGTCCTGGTGCAGGTCGAGTACTCCACGCTCAACTACAAGGATGCGCTTGCCCTCACCGGCAAGAGTCCGGTCATCCGGACGTTCCCGCTCATTCCCGGCGTCGATCTGGCAGGCGTGGTGCTGGAATCCAGCAGGGCCGACTTCAAGCCAGGCGACCGCGTTGTGCTCAATGGCTGGGACCTGAGCATGGGCCACCACGGCGGCCTGGCACAGCGCGCCCGCGTGCGGGGTGAATGGCTCAACCGGATTCCCGGCAACCTGAGCACCCGCGACGCCATGGCCATCGGCACCGCTGGCTATACCGCCATGCTGTGCGTACTGGCCCTGGAACATGCTGGCGTGACGCCCGACAAGGGCGATGTGCTGGTGACCGGCGCCAACGGCGGTGTCGGCTCGATCGCGGTGGCGATCCTTTCAAAGCTGGGCTATCGCGTGGTGGCCGCTACCGGGCGCCCGGAGCATGCTGAGTATCTGCACAACCTGGGTGCGAGCGAAATCATCGACCGCGCGCAGCTTTCGGAACCGCGCGACCGGCCGGTGAGCGCCGAACGCTGGGCCGGCGTGGTGGATGTGGCCGGCGGCCCTACCCTCGTCAACGCGATCGCCGAGACCAAGTACCGCGGTGCCGTAGCCGCGTGCGGCCTGGCGCAGAGCGACGCGCTGCACGGCTCGGTGCTGCCCTTCATCCTGCGCAACGTGACCCTTGCGGGCTTGGATTCGGTGAACGCGCCGCAGGACGTTCGCCAGCGCGCGTGGGATCGCCTCGCTACCGACCTGGACCCGCAGAAGCTGGAAAGCACGGTGCAGCTGATCGGGCTTGCGGACGTGCTGGACGTGTACGAGAAGATCATCCCCGGTCAGGTGCGCGGCCGCATCGTTGTGGATGTAAATGCCTGAGCGGATGACCGCAACGGGGCTCGATGGATGGGTGTAGATGGAGGGCTGCAACGCGCCTTCCATGCTGCAGCGAATGGTGAACCTGCCGTGAAACATGCGGCGCGGCAGTGGTCTTCGGCCATCGCCGGTCGCATACGCTCAGGCTCCCACCGCCGCTGGACTCCCGACATGCCAATGACCGCATTCGCGCTTGCCGCCGCACTTTCGGGCCTGCCCGACATCGACTGGGAGCGCCAGCGCGCCGAGGACGCGCACCAGCTCATGCTGTGCCAGATCCATCGCGATGAGTTGCAGCAGGCCGAGGGAAAAGACGATGCCTACCAGCGCGCAAAAGCGGTCTGCGACCTGCTGGCGCGGGACTACAGGAACAGGTGGGATTTCGACGCACAGGATGCACTGGCGGCATCGGCGGTGGATCTGGATGAGCTGATCCGGCGTGGCGACGCGGTTGAAGTCCCCCCTGCAAAGCGGGATCGTGCCTACGAGTGATTCAGCAACTGCTGATTCAGCAACTGCCGCTGGCGCTGCCGGTTTCCGAACGCCTAAGGGATCCGGCCCGGCGCCCGTGCCAAACGCAGGATCCCATCCGGCGGAATGACGGTGCCATCATCCATCACGATCAGCATGTCGGAAACTTCGCCCTCGTGCCCTTGCTTCGCGGTGGTCACCAGGATCCTCAATGGATCCGTCCGGATATCGTAGCCACCACCGATGTGCTTCAAGGTTCCCACGCGGTCCCAGTCGATATCCATGGCCAGCTCCTGGATCCAGACGCTCCATGATGCCATGCGCCAGGCAATTGGGTGGGCAGCAATGGACGGCTCCCGCACTCACCCCGCCCGCGTGTGAAAGGCCACATGCAACGTCAAGGCCCCTTATCATGCGGGCTTAGGGGCTCTACATGCCCGGTTGACGCTTGCAAGGCAGTACCTGGATGTCTATGGAATGGCGCCCCTCTAACTGGGGCCAACGTGTGACTCGTTCGCCACACTGGTGGCTGCGGCTGGAGGGCGAAAGCATCGAGCTGAACATCGCCGGTCAGCAATACCGGCAACGCGTGGACGACGAACACAGCGTGAAGGTCATTCCCGGGCTTTTCTGGTCGCGGGTCGAATTGCAAACGGGAAGCGCCGCCCGGCTGTCGGTGGACGGGCTCTCCAACGCGCAGGCGTCCCGGCTTGCGGCGGCGCTGCAGCAGGCGCGCTTTGCGCGTACCACACGGGGGCGCAAGGCCCTGTTCGACACGATCCTGGAGCAGATCCAGGCGTGGTTAAGCGCTGCGGACGCCCTCACCGACCGCGGCAGTGCCGGACGCCGCTGGATCACCCACGAACAGCAGCAGGCGTTGCTGGCCGACCGCCCCGCCCTGCCCCTGCCGCCCGCCGAGCTGGAGCAGCTGTTCCTCGACGAGGAGGTGCACGACGACCTGCACGCGCCCGGCCACCGCATGGCGCTGGACGCCCTGCACGACTGGCAGCTGGATTGGCCCGCCGTCTGGGCCGAGGCCAACGCGACCATGGCAGAGCGCGAGCGGGTGCTGGCCAAGGACTTCCTGGACCGGGTCGAGAGCAAGCCCCTGACCGCAGAACAAGCCCACGCCGTTATCTGCTTCGACAACCGGGTGCAGGTCGTGGCCGCGGCCGGCTCGGGCAAGACCTCCACGATGGTCGCCAAGGCCGCGTATGCCATCGACCGCGGCTTTGTCGAACCCGAACGGATCGTGATGCTCGCCTTCAACAAGGACGCCGCCCAGGAGCTGGAGGAGCGCGCGCAGCGATGCTTCGACCGGCTCGGCATGGGCGACACCGTGGTGGAAGCCCGGACTTTCCACGCCCTGGGCCTGTCCATCATCGCCAAGGCCACGGGACGCAAGCCTGATATCCCGGAATGGGCGATCGACGCCACGCTGGGCTTCAACAAGCTGGCCGAACTGGTGGACGACCTGAAGGACCGCTCGACCCATTTCCGCACCCAGTGGGACATGTTCCGCCTGGTGTTCGGGCGCGACCTGCCGCCGTTCGGTGCCGACATGATGGCCGATGGTTACGACCGCGATGGCACGCCCTACATCCGCACCCTGCAGGGTGAGCGGGTGAAGAGCCTGGAGGAGTGCGTCATCGCCGACTGGCTGTTCTACAACGGCGTGGCGTACGACTACGAGCGGCGCTACGAATTCGATACCGCGACAGACACCCATCGCCAGTATCGCCCGGACTTCTACTATCCGGACGCCCAGCTGTATCACGAGCACTTTGCGCTGGATGCCGATGGCCAGCCGCCGAAGCACTTTGCCAACTACAGCGAAGGAATGCACTGGAAGCGCCAGCAGCATGTGGCGCGCGGCACCGCTCTGGTCGAGACGACGTCGTTTGGCCTGCGCAGTGGACAGGCCCTGCAGCATCTTGCCGAGCGGCTTGGCGCGTCTGATGTCGAGCTTGACCCGAACCCCGACCGCGAGCTGCCCGATCAAGGCGCCAAGCCGATGCCGGACGCAGACCTGATTGGCCTGATGCGCACCTTCATTGCGCATGCCAAGAGCAACTGCCTGACGCTGGACGATATGGCGGCGCGTCTGCGGCAGATGCCTGAGGATCAGTTCAAGGAACGCTACCGGCGCTTCCTGGAGATCGCCGGGCCGGTATTCCAGGCCTGGGACAATGCGCTGGCTGACGAGCGCAGCATCGATTTCGAGGACATGCTCAACATGGCGGCCGGGCTGCTGGAACAGGGCCACTATGAGTCGCCCTACGACCTGGTGATGGCCGATGAGTTCCAGGACGCATCGCGCGCCCGCGCGCGCCTCTGCCGTGCGCTGGTCAGCCAACCGGGCCGCTATCTGTTTGCAGTGGGCGATGACTGGCAATCGATCAATCGCTTCGCTGGCGCCGACGTTGCGGTGATGACTGGATTCGGCGAATGGATGGGCCATGGCCAGGTGCTGAAACTGGAGCAGACGTTCCGCTGCCCACAGGCACTGTGTGATGTGTCCAGCCGCTTCATCAGCCGCAACCCCGCGCAGATCGCCAAAAACGTTCGCTCTGCTGCGCCGGCAATGGGCCCGGTGCTGCAGGCGTTCCAGATGAACCGGCGCGAGGAGGTGCAGGATGGCGTTCGCCAGTACCTTGCGAAGCTGCACCAGCAACTGTTGTCAGGTGCAGTGCCGCAGGGCCGCACCGGGCGCGTGACGGTCTTTGTTCTGGGGCGGTATCGCGCGGGTCGCGGTGCGATGCCTTCGGATTGGAAGACGGCCTTCGGCAGCACGATGGACGTCGAGTTCCTTACCGCACATCGATCGAAGGGGCGCGAGGCGGACTACGTGATCCTGCCGGGCATGATCAACCGCAGCTTCCCGAGCCTGCGCGCGGATGACCCGGTGCTTTCGCTGGCAATGCCGGACGGCGATACCTATCCGCTGAGCGAAGAACGGCGCCTGTTCTATGTCGCGCTGACGCGTGCGCGACGGTCGGTCGCGATGTTCACCCTGCAGGGCAAGCACTCGCCATTCCTGGATGAGCTGGTGAAGGACGGGGCAGTGGAAGTAACCGCGATTTCAGGCGCGGCCATCCACGATGAGCGCTGCCCGGTGTGCAAGGTGGGCGTATTCGTGGACCGGAATGGGCCACATGGGGCTTTCCGGTCGTGCTCGAGTTACCCGTTGTGCCACAACAAGCCAACAGGTGGGCGTCGGGGCTGAATGCCGCTCCCTCCACATATGCCTGCCTGCATCAGGGCACATAGGCATCGTCTCGGTTTCGCCCCCGACACGATGCGCGCCATGGCGTTTCCGGAAACGAAAAAGCCCCGGCAGGACCGAGGCTTTTGTCTGGAGGGTGGCAAGGTTGCAGGGTATCGCAAGGTCCCCACACGTCCCCGCCGCGCCCTGCTACGGGATAATGCAGCCGTTCAGACGCAGGCATTGCATATAGTTCCGGGTGCAGATACTCAAGTTTGTACCTGACGCCTCGCATGCAATGTATTGGACCTCGCAGACGGAACAAGGGCCAGGGGCCTTCGCCGTAGCGCTGCTGATTCCAAAGGTCAACGCACAGGCCGCAACAGCAACAGAAAGCTTGAATCCAATCTTCATGCCATGACTCCGTTGGTCGCCCTCCTTGGGCATCCGAAGCCTAGCGCGGGTGTCTGGCACATTCAAATTGCCCGGCGCCAACGTCAGCGCTTGTGCACCTGCAACGATTACGTCCTTGAATGAAGCAATTCCCTGTTGGGTCAGAGGAATGCACCGGTTCATTCGTTCACCTGACCTTGGTTGCCGGATGGCTGGCCAGCAAGGGCCGTGGAAACAGAAAAGCCCCTGCTTCCAGGGGCTCTTCTGAACTTCTTGGCGGAGAGAGTGGCCGATTTTCCACTCTCACAATCTCTCAGGGAGTCCAGAAACCTAGGCGTATCAAGGCCTGAGACTCCACACCCATACCATCGAGTCTCGCGGAATCCGGACCCTAAACATGGGGCGAACTGTGGGGCACTATTGATGGCAAGACCGACCAATCGACTTAGCGCGCGCGCCGTGCAGACCACAACCAAAGCAGGCTATCACGCAGATGGCGGGGGCCTGTACCTGCTGGTCGGACCGACCGGTTCAAAGTCCTGGGTACTGCGCTACCAGCGGGGCGGCCGTCGTCGGGAAATGGGACTTGGCCCCACGCAGCTAGTCAGCCTGCAGGAGGCTCGGGCATCAGCCTTGCAGCACCGCCGACAGCTGCTCGCGGGAGATGACCCTATTGAGGCCCGCCGAGTAAGCCGGTCGGCCGGCACCACATTTGGCGAGGCAGCAGACGCCTACATCGCCTCCCACCGCGCTGGCTGGAAGAACGAGGCCCAAGCGGAACAGTGGGAGCAATCCCTGCGGACCTACGGGCCGGCGCGGGATACCCCAGTCGGAAGCGTCGATACCCACCTGGTCATGGCATGCTTGCGGCCCATCTGGACCGAGAAGACCGTGACTGCCACGCGCGTGCGCGGGCGCATCGAGCGCGTGCTGGACTGGGCAAAGGTCCACGGGCACCGCGACGGCGACAACCCGGCGCGCTGGCGTGGCCATCTGGAGAACCTGCTTCCCAAGCCCACCAAGGTGAGTAAGCCCAAGCACCACGACGCGATGCCCTACGCGGATGTGCCGGCCTTCATGGCCACCCTTGCCGGGCGGGAGGCGCGCAGCCGACGGGCGCTGCAGTTCGTCATCCTGACCGCAGCGCGGACGGCCGAGGTGACCGGGGCGGATTGGTCCGAGTTCGACCTGGAACACCGAGTGTGGACCATCCCAGCCACCAGGATGAAGGGCGGACGGGAACACATCGTGCCGCTGACCGAAGCTGCGGTGGCGCTGCTGAAACCGCTATCCCGGAAGGAACCCCCGTTCTCCCTGTCTGAGAACGCGATGCTCTACCTAGTGCAGAAGCCGGCGCCCAAAGGCCTGGGCTTGCCCTTCACTGTGCACGGCTTCCGATCGAGCTTCCGCGACTGGGCAGCCGAGACGACGGACTATACAAACGAGGTTGTGGAGATGGCGATGGCACACGCCATCAAGAACAAGGCAGAGGCGGCCTACCGCCGTGGGCAGCTTCTGGACAAGCGACGACTCCTCATGGAGGAGTGGGCCACGTATCTGGGCCTCAGCTCATACCGCGTGCCGTAGATGCTGGAGCCCTATCCTCACCCACGCCTCGCAGATCGGGATCGCGTGCCGCTCCGACGCAATGTTTCCAAACAGAATAGCCCTGACCGGAGTCAGGGCTATTCCATTGGCGGCATCAACAGGATCGAACCGCCGTAAACGGCTTTGCAATCCGCATCAAACCTTTATAGATCTGCATGTTAGACCCATCTGCCACCCGCACTGTCGCCTTCTGCCGCGCCTGCTGCGGCTTGGCGAACAATTTGAATTAAGTGTCGGAGTGGGCTTAACTCAATCGTAATCCTAATAGTGCAAGTACTGCGTCCTCTAGCAGCGGCACGAGCTCCACCAACGCATCATTGCCGTCTTGGTGCCGGTCGAACACAACGTGCTTCTGTCCTGCGTGAACAATCGCGCATCGCAGCTTGTAGATGATTGCGACTCCCACTTTCCAAGTGGGGCCTTTCACATTCTGCTCTTTTAACTCACCCTCGATCGCGTTGATCAAGGTGTTGCTCTTCAGCTTTAAGGCTGCGGCTCGAATGACTTCAAAGTATTGTTCAAGGCCATTTACGCTAACCACTTCCTTGAACTGATTTAACTCTGACTCCAAGGCCTCCTTCACTTGACTGGTTGCACGCTTAGGGTTGGCGAAGAAACTGGATTTGAATGAATCCATCAATGCCAGGAGATAGGCAGACTCAAACACGCGATATAGAGCAATGAATCTCCAACGCACTCGCGTCTCCGCGAGCGCCTCCTGCAGCAGCTTACCGCTTAGCATTTCAGGCCGATGTACCAGACCCACGGCGTCAAGTTCAACGACCTTGTGCCTCGTCCATTTGGGTGCAGCGACTTCGTACGAATTCACGCGGAGCCCGGCAAGGGCAGTGAGCACAGGATGGAAGTTAGCGTGATCCTCATCGGACAAAGAGCCGCTACCATCCCGTAAGATCAAAGCCTTGCCAAGAAGCGCCTTAGGAACTTCGTTATTCCATCTCACCTTCGCCCCGCCACTCCCCCCCTCTCCATCAGTGGCTGGCAAAATCTCTGACTGAATGAGCATTGGAAATCTCGGCCAAGCACGAGCCAGATCGGACAATGCCGTTGTCGGAAGCGCGGACAGGGGAAACGCCGGATCGTCTACTGCCGCTCCAAACGAAACCAACGAGCACGCGTACACACCGCCGTCTGTTGCCTGATAGTAGAGATTTCTTGGATTCTCGATATCTTGCGTCAGAAGTTTTGGGTTTAGGAAACCCTGGTGAAATATGGCTGAAACGAGCGCCTCTTTAGGCTCATCACCCGCCAGAAACCATGGAAGCTGCACGTCGGCCACACTATCCAGGTGTGCACGCAGATCGGCATCCGTGAGTTCTGACGAACAACCCAACACGTCCGCAATGTGTTTAGGCACCTCCATGTCACGCTACTCGGGAAGCCGCGAACTCCCAGCACTCGCGCATCGTTCGCATACCACCAGAGAAGAATAGCTCTTGGAATGCGGCGTTCACCAGTTCGCGAGTTGCTGAGCCAACGTTCACTCTGCTTACATCAAAGCTCTTTCTAAGTTGATCGTACAACTCGATACCAAGCACATCTGCTGCCCCATTGGCCTGGCACTGAGCCAACAACTCATCTAAGGCCGGCCAAACGCGTTCCGAAATCTTGTCATGACGCTCAGCCCCACCAACTGCGGCGCAAAGCCCCTGAAGAACTGTCTCACTTCCGAAGAACGAAAGGTGCTCCCGGCCTAGTGTCATGTCCACGGCGACAATCCAGGCAATAAGGCGTCGGAAGCCGTCATGGCCATCCACGTTCTGATCATCCAGAGCGCTCCCCAGGGTCTCCAGCGCCCCTTCTGCCAGCAGCTCTTCCATAACGACGTTACGAACGTCGATATTTGGCTTACCCTGAAGCCAGGCCTGAAACGCTTGACTCAATTTCGCAAGCTGGAATTGGCCAGGGTTCACACGTCTGCGGCCGTCCCCAGTTGAGAAGATGTCGATGCCGGGAATACCTTCCAACGACTGACCAAGTCGAGAGCTCAAGACTTCAATCTGATGCTTCATTGACATTGGACGCTGGCCCGCATTCAGCAGAAGCATCCTGTACGCAATAGCACCGAATGAAGCTCCCACCCAAAACTCAATTCTAAGGCTTCTATCGAGGAATGCCGCCTGTGCAGCATGATTATCCGCCAGCTCCTCCGCCGTCATTTTGATGGCGTTTGTTCGCTGGAGACCGTCAATTATGTAGATCGACTCACTTTGAACTGCGGCCAGTTCACCGGACAGATCGTCCAGGCTCTTCAAAATACCCTCTGGGTTGAGGACATCGAGCGGCGCCCCCGCTACAGCCAAAACTATAGGCGGAAGGACACAGCCGTTTCTCAAATCCTGGCGTAGAGTGGCATAAGCTTTACGACCACCTATCACGCCGCGTTGGATCTGCAGATTCTCCTCAGACCCTCTAACAGCCTGTAAGAACCATCGATAGTCAACGTGAGCTGTTACGCACCATGCTTTGATTCGATCATCATGATCGACGCAAACCGCTCGAAACATACCGCCTCCAATGGCAACTCGACATCAATGTGATGTCGATCAGATTGCGGAGAATAACCGACTGTGACTCGGCTTAGAAGGCTGGCGGACTGTGCATTGTAGTCAATAGCTTAGATTGAGTTCAATTCAGGAGGCATGGCGCCAAGGCCCTACTCCCGCAACGGGCAGGAACCTTGTATTCGGGAAGCTTCTACCAACCGCGCAGATCCCGGAGCCCCGCCCTGACCCACGCCTTGCGGGCGTCCCTCGGGCGGGGCTTGGTCTCTGCCGGCGGCTTGCGCGGCTGGAGTGCTGCCTTGATCCGCTCGACCTCCTTCGCTCCTGCCTCAGCCAGGCGACGGGCCTGTTGCTGCTGTTCGCGGGTCGGCGGCAGACCTGGCGGTGGCGACGACGGCTGGATCGGGGTGCTGTCCGTCAGCCGGGCGACCGCCTGACGCAGAGGCAGATCGGGATAGAGCCTGGCCGCGCACCAGCGCTCGGCGTAGCGCTTCGCCTGCCGGATGTTGGCCGCGCGCACCTGCTTCACGTCCCAGAACTTCTGGCCCTCCATCCACAGGCGAACCCCGGGACCACCATCGGGAGTAACGCTGGCTGTCTCCCGACCGTTATACCAGAGCGCCCAGCGCTCACCAGTCTGGACCCAGCCAGAGGGAATCGGGGCGGTTCGGAAGCCGTGGGAGGAATGCATTGCGCAAAGGATACGGCTGGCGTTCGCAGATCCTGCGAACGCACCGACCACCTGCCTGAATCGTTCGGAATCGCTGGCGGTGGGTGCTACAACGCAGCGTATGCAGGCTCTGCATCTTGCGCAGTAGAGCGCTGGAAGGCGCGCGAGGCCTCCAGATTTGACTAATGGAGGCTGAACAGATTTCAGCAACTTGAGCGCGCAGTGACCTCGAACGACTTCACGCAAACTCCCCCATTTCCATCGTCAATCACGCAGTGACACTCTCGGTCATGCCGCCGACATTCCAGGTAGAAATGTGGCCGTTGCACATCGTGACGCGGGCCGTATGCTCGCCACGTCCCACGAAACCAAACAGCCATGTCCAAGAAAAACGCACGCAAATTCTACGCAATCATCTTCCTCACCCTGATGCTCCAGCAGCCGCATACCTCCTCAGTGCTTACAGAACAGACCAAGGCCATCTGTCAGCTGGTCGCATAAAGCCGGCTATGCCGCCAACCGATGCTCGTAGAACGGGTGTCGCTTGTCGTCAAAGATCCGGTACAAGGCGGCCAGGTCGGCCGGGTCCGGGTTGAGCCAGGCGTCCACGTGCTCGGGCTTGATGTTGATGATGGTTCGGTCGTGGCCGGCGGCGGCCACCTCCGGCTCTGGGTCGTCGGTGATGGCAGCGAACGACAGCAGATCCGGCTCCTTGCCGGCCGGGTCCACCCAGTGCGACCACAGGCAGGCCACCAGCATCGGCTCGCCCGTGCGCGGGGTGAACTGCACCACCTGGTTCTTCCCGTCCGGCCCCTCGACGTTCTCGTAGAACGTGTCGACCACCATCAGGCCGTGGGTGTGTCCGAACGCCAGCGCCCAGAACTTCTCCAAGCTGTCGCGGCGGGCGTTGTAGGTGCCGGGGAAGCGCTGGTCGTAGTTGGCCGGCTTCCCGGCGAGGCGGCACTGGTAGCGCATCGGCTTGATGACCAGCTTCCCGCCCTCGGAGACTATCACCGGGGCGTAGACGCCGGGGAAGATACGGCTGTCGCGATCCTTCGGCTCGACACGCTGCAGGTCCGCCAGCCGCGCCTTGGCCCGCTCGATCTTGTTGCCGGCAATCCGAACGTCCTCCCGGGCCTTCTTCGTCTCCTTCACCTGGAGCGTCCGCTCGGCGTCGGCCAGCCGCTTGCGGTTGGCGAACAGCTCCTGCTCCAGGATGGTGGCCTCGGCCCTGTTCCATTGCTCGACCTCGGCCCACACCGCCAGCTCTGCCTGGCTCGCGCCGGCCCGGAAGGCGTCATCCATGGCCTTCGGCGTCTTGGGCCGCTTCTTGCCCGGGTCGTGTGCGTAGAGAGCAGCGAACTCCTGCAGCGACAGGGTGGCGCCGGTCATGCGGACCAGCTTCTGATAGGCGGCGGTGATCTGGGCGGAATAGCACATACGCTTCTCCTGCAAGAACTACTTAGAATGCGGCCCAATGGACCTGCCCTAGCCGCAGAGTACGACCTACAACAGGGGACCGTAGTGAAAGGATCAAAGGGCGGAGTCGCCAGAGAGATAGCCATAGCGGGCGCCGGCGGATTGGTGACTACAGCTTGCACCACTGCCGCTGCTTGGCTTAGCCCCCGCGCCCAGGAGTACCTGACAGGCCCCTCCTACTTCTTGGTCTGGGAAGTGTTAGCAATCTTGGTATTTGCGCTGATCCTCGGCGCTGTTCTCGGTCTTCTCATTGGCTACCACAGGGGGCAGGTAGCTGCAGTGCTAGACGTACCAACGCCAGCACCACCAGCCAAACCAGTGATGCCGATGCCCCCGTCGTTCGAGCCGACACCGCTGCAGATACTCTGCATTCGGGCGCTGCGCATTGCCGACAACAAGTACCAATCCCTGGCAATGATCTCAGCATTGTTGGCGAGGATGGGACACGCCACACCCCTTTCGGACATTGAGCAATCTCTGGACGGGCTGATCGATCAATCCTGGGCTTCCAACAGCCTTAACCCGTCAAAGGGTGAGTGGGAGTACAGACTGGTAGGCGAAGGAACCGCCTACGCACGTGATCGAGGATTTCCGGTCTCCGGCATGTAGCATCAAGGTCGAGCCACGTAGCGCCGGCCCAGAGTTGGCCGGCGCACGGGTCCTGCTATAGCAAACTGGCCTGGCTGTCGTCCCAGCTCTTGATGATCAGCTCGCCGAACTTGTTCCCCCTGCCCTGCCCGCCGCCAATGGTGTAGCCGAGCTGCAGCGGCACCAGGTCGAAGCCGGCGAACACTTCCCGGATCTCAGGGTGGTCATTGATCGAGACCACGAAGCGGCCGGCCGAACTGCGCATCAGTTCGGCCATGGCCTCGTACTCAGCAAACGGGAACTCAACGCCATAACCCTCCGTCTCCCAGTACGGCGGGTCTAGGTAGAACAGTGTCCCCGGGCGATCATAGCGCCGCACGCACTCCTGCCATGGCAGGCACTCGATCACCGTGTTCGCCAGGCGGAGATGCACGGCGCTCAGCTCCTCCTCGATGCGCAGAAGGTTCAACCGTGGACCGCCGGCAGTCACCACACCGAACGACTGCCCCTGCACTTTGCCGCCGAAGGCGAGCTTCTGCAGGTAGTAGAAGCGCGCTGCGCGCTGAATGTCGGTCAAGGTCTCCGGCCGCTCCATCTGTGCCCATTCGAACATCTGCCGCGACACCAATGACCAGCGGAACATGCGCACGAATTCGTCCAGGTGATGGCGCACGCAGCGGTACAGGGACACCAGCTCGCCGTTGATGTCGTTGAGCACTTCCATCTGGGCTGGGTATGGCCGCATCAGCAGCGACGCGGCACCGCCAGCAAACGCCTCGACGTAGCAGTCGTGGATAGGAAAGTGAGGATAGAGGTGCTTCAGCAGCCGGCGCTTGCCGCCCGGCCAGGAAATGATTGGCTTTGTCATGGTTTCTCAGCATTTGCGATGGATAAAGCCGACAATCCCGCCGCTCTCGCGAGGGCGACGGGGCCACGGCCAATGCCAGGTGCTGAGATCACCTGTGTTGCGGCGCCGCCCGGATGCTTGCCGGCACCCGGGCGGCGCCCTGTCTTGCTAGACGGTCACTTCGATGAGCGGCAGGTTGGGCGCAGCTTCCACCAAGCGCCCAGCCCGAACCCACACGTTGTAAGGGATGGGCAACTGGAGCTGACCAAACGCCCGCATCTGCACTCCGTCATAAGTGGTCAGCGTGCTGGTTCCGTCACCGTTGTGCGCAGTGACGGTCGCCAGCAATCGGGGGCTGCTGGTCACCAGCTCGCCGAATTGATCCCAGAGGTCAGTCCGCATCGGTGTAGTGCCTTTCCAGAGTAGCGGTCTGTTCGATCACAACGGCCTGCTGATCGATCACAACCTCGATGCGCAAGGACTCGCATTGCCCGTGCCAAGTGCCCTCAGCAGCAACGACCTCCACCAGATCCAAAGGCATGATGGCACCCACTTCCCCCGCCTTCAGCGGCTTCGGGAAGAGGGGAACCGTCAGGTCGACGGCTGCCTGCTCACCGCGATCGCTCAGAACGTTGCGTCCTCGCTCAGCACCCGCCGCAGCGACGCTGATCAGCGGGCTGCTCACTTGCTGAGCGTAGAGCTGCCCTGCCTCACCAGCTTTACGCACCTTGCAGGTGACTCCTTTCCCCGGAATCTCGCCAGTCACCACGACGGCGTCATACAGCGGCGCGCTCCGCATCTGCAAGCTCTCAGTCAGCACGATGTCTTCTTGCACAACATGGGCTGGCTGGGTGTCGCGCCAGAGCCATGGGCTGACTGGGTAGCTCGCGCGGACGTGAAGCGAGAGGTCTTGCGGATGAGATTGAACAACCGCCCCGCTCGCCTCGGCCAGTGCACTGATCGCATCAAGGGGCGTGCTGGCGTCGTAGAACCAAGCACCAGCGGGCACCGTCCAATCAACCGTCTCGTACTGGCTGGTGAATCCGGTATCGGCCAGCTCTTCGGCCACCAGCTGGGCCATGCTCCTGTCCTCGTTGGCAACCTTGACCCTTGCCGGCGCGTACGGCGCCGCAAGCAGCGCTGTCCGCGACCTGCCGCTGAGCCGGACTCCCCCATCGGCAAACTCTCGCTGCTTCTGGAAGCTCTCGATGATGCCAGTCCACACATGTCCATTCAGAGATACCTCAAACTGGCGCGGGCCACCCGCCGTTGGCTTCAGCAGCGACAGTTGCGTTGGGTCGGCCAGCTCAACGTCGAAGGTCCACCCCCAGGCACTCCTGCTCGCACTGAGTGAGATCCTCGACACCTCGATGGGCGTCCGATCAGGGAGCCGCACAAACGAAACTTCATTGATCACGACATACGTCCTGCGTTGCGGTCGCACCACGTAGCACGCGGTGGTTCCAAGGTTGAGGGGCGCAAGACCCGGGACGCCCACCACCGAGCAACCCAAGTTCAGCGAAACGGAATGACCTGGCGGAACGCCGGGCTCTGGATCTGGATCGGGGTCAGGCTTTACCGGAGGGCGGATGACCCAAGGCAACGGCCTCGCAGAGCCCCAAGGCAGGCGACCATGACGCCTGGCTGCGCCGAGGTGCTTCCAGCTATCGGACCAGCTATCGCTTGCCGTTCTGGGTGCTCCCTGCCACGGCAGCCCCTGCTTCGCGTGGACAGGCAAGCCTCGCATCCACGCGATACGAGCCGTGATACCGGCAACGTCGAGCCTGCCTCGCCAACCAGCCAGCAGGAATCGCGACGCCTGCGGCAACCCACCCCACGGCAACCCAACGCTCTCGCCAACGAGAGCCGCGTTCCGCCACCGAAACCCCGCTTCGCCAGCCATGTGGGGGGCGACGCCCCACGCAACTGACGTGGAACCATCCACCCGCTTAGTGCCCTCCCATGGCACTAAGCGCGAACAACGCAGCGAACTCGACGTGCCCCATCCCACCCTAGTGGAACACCTCGCCCGACCAGCCTCCCGCCAGGCGATAGAGACGGCGAGCGACAGGCCCCGCACTACGGGGTCAACAGGATTCTCATCCCAGTCGACACCGAGATTCAGTGGCGTGAACCCACCCGCACCACCGAATCGCGGGCCAAGGTTGAGCCGAACGAATGCACCGCCCCCTGACATCACGGCTCCATCTTTGCCGGCACTACCCAGTCTTGGATGGCCGAGTTGACCCCCGCAGCCAAGTCCGTACCAATCACGCGGTACTTCCGCGTTCGGTCGATGCCCTGAAGGCGCCACACACCGTCTTGACCGCTCAGCACTGAAGCGACGTACTGGACGTCTACAGCGTCGCGCATCACATAGACCTGGATGTACACACGACGCGGTACATTCATGATCTTCGCGCGGCCGTCGTTATCCCCGTCAGGCGCAGTCCCTCCGAGGAAGCCATCCCCGCCTCGCGGGCCCCAACTGCGATAGAAGGTGCCGACGATCATCGCCAGGGTGCATCCAAACGGAAGAGCACCTGTCCATTGCGATCGGCAACGTCTGGCTCTACTACGTTGTAATTGACTGCCAGCCATTGACCCAGGCCGATACCGTCAATGTAAGGCACCACACTCCCCTCCGCGTGCGGTCGCGCGTGTAGCGGCACCAAGACACCAGGCAAGTGACCGCGCAAGGTGAACGGCGCTTCCCGTACAGCAGCGCGCATGTAGTTGTACCCCCCATGCGCACGGTCTGGACCCACCGGGTACGATCCGGACCCGTATGAGCGGTTGTTCGAAGTGGCGCCAGCAGGAGGATCGATTCCAGTGGTGGTAACGCGACCAGGCGCATTCTGCCCACCGCTATAGCTGCGCATTACGAAGCCACCGGGCACATACGACTGATCGCGCCTGGCTACGCCGTCAACCGCGGCTCCTAGTGGCGACGCAAAGAACAGCGAGCATGCGTCGGTGTTCCACGCACCGGAAAAAGACGTCATATCATTGGAACCAAACATCACGAATGGAAAGACGTCACCCGAGACGACAGTATCAATGTCGCCGTAGTAGTACGCTCCGAGTCCGTTGTTGAAATTGCTCCACGCTGTGAAAAGGTAGAAGCCAATCTCCGTCGCAATTGCCATCCAACTGCGAGCGGCCGCAGTTGCCGTTGGCGCCTTCGCAATGAAAGAGCCACGCGCCTGTAGCGCCGCGCTGGGCGTCTGATCCGCACCGGTGTCGATGTCGGACATCGAACTGTATCCCAGCGCCTGTGCCACACACCCCGTGTTCAACGTTGCAGCCGAGGCGTCATCGCGAACTCGCAAATAGGTGCCAGATCCTGATGTGGCGCTGTTGCGGAATACCTGGACGGATGAACTAGCGTAGGGCCGAGTCCAACCCGCACCAGGCTTTGACGACGCACCGTCCCCGTAACCCGTCACCAGGATCGCGTTGAGCAATGCAAGCAGAGATCCCGCTTGCCCATTAAGAATAGGCGCGCCAGGATCTGTGCTGCGGTAGACGATCGGTACCAACGTCACTGGGCACCTCCAGCGACGTTGCCCACGACCATAAGCCGGGTGGAGTCGGTTGCGCCTGCCGGCGTACCAGGTAGCGTGGTCCGCGCCATCCACACCGGTGCCAAGCCGCCCACGGTATTGAATCGCACGACATTGTTCACCGACCAACCACCACCCCAGCCAGCAGCCCGCATGCTGAAGTACGCCTTGTTGGTGCGAGGGTTGATGGGCGCAAGGTCCGTTGTGGTACTCCCAGTGGCGATCACGCCCACCGTCTCCCCCATGACTTCAAAGTTCGTCGAACTGGTGAACCGAACGGCCCATCGCTCCGTTATGGCGTCGCTGTTGGTCACATCGAGAGGGAAGTCCGTGTCGTTGTAGGTGCCAGGTGCCGGGCTGCCAATCGGAATGTTGCTCCAGGCTCCGGTCCACGCGGCTTGATCGAACAGGCTCTCGACACGCGCCTGCAGGTCCAGTGATCCATTCGCCTCTCCAAGCCGCAACGCCGTACTGATGAGGGATTCGCCAGCTGGGTAGTCGTGGGTCAGGCCGGTGTTGATTTCAATTTCTCCTGTGATCTGCGGCTGGACCACCAAACGACGGTCCTCGACACGCTCGCTCACTACGATTGGGAGCGTGTATGCGGAAAGGTTGAGCGGATCGCTGAAGGTCAAGCTCCCTGCATCAAGGTCAGCGGTGTACCAGGCGCTATCCACGGGCTTCCCAGCCGCGTCCCTGACTTCCAGCCCTGCGATACGCGTCCGGCCAAAGCTCAGCACCTGATTCGCCTGGGGCGCCGCAACGCTGTGCTTTGCCGTGTGGTGAATCAGGACCGTCTGCCCGGGCTTGAACGCTGGAACACGACCGTCGCTGGGAAGGCGAACAGATGAGAGGCCGATCACCACCTCAGACAGGGGAATGGACCGATAGACCACGGCTCCCATGTAGATCGAGCCAGGCAGGACCAGAGCCGGCCGCCAGACCCGGTCCCCTTCCACCAGTGCGGGATCGAACCAGGGCATTCCCTCATTGCCAGCGACGGGCACCAGCTCGCCGAACTGCACCTTGACGACACCGCTCTCCCAATCGACCGTCCCCCGCATCTGGGAGGTGGCGATATCACCGTTGATATCAGCCGTCGCGGTCAGCAGCTCACCGTCGAGGCGGCTGGCCCTCAACGTGAACATGCCCGGTCGCAGAGGGGAGCCCGGGGCGCGGAAGAAGATGAACGCAACGCCCGGGTCAGCGATTCGGGTCAGCAGGGAGAGGATCTGGACCTGATTGCTTCCGCCTGGCACCCACTGCGACAGATTCACCACTCCCGACGTGTAATCGATCGTGCCTGCGTAAACACCCGCGCCAGTGGCAGGGTCGATGCTGTGATACAGGCCGCCGCTGCGGTCCACGTATGTCCGCCCACGGAAGCTGAAGCGCACGCTACCAGGAACGACGCTATCACTGATGGTGGGCGTCAGCTGCAGCTGCATCGCGGGCAGCGGCAAGCTCTCCTGCGCTTGCTGCGAGGAGTCGCCCGACAGCAGCCAGGCGACTGAGATGATGGTGCCAGCAGAAAACTCAGCGAGCACATCCAAGCGGCCGTACCCCACCACCTTCAGCCGCCCGGACTGAAGCTCGTACTGCGGGTAGGACACCTGGCGGACCATGAACTTTCCAGCCTGCAGGCTTACCGCCCCGGTCGCATAGTTCACCGAGCCCAACACCGTGTCGGCACTGGCATCGCCCACCGAGACGGCCCGCAGGTTTCCATTGCCATCGTCCTTGGCGATCGCACGCATTGGCTGCGGCGCTGACGAGATGTCGTCGCGATCACGGCGCACGCTGATCACCCAATCAAGGAGCACCGACCCCGGTCGCACAGGCCCCTGCGGCAGCACAAAGGAGACGATCCCGGAACCGTCCGGCACCGGTTGTGGCGCCGCATTGAGCTGCTGGCCCCAGTCATATGTGACCGCAACCTGGCTATCGGCATCCGGCAGGGTGGCCGGGCGCAACGTCACTTCACCGGTGGCATACGCGATCGAGCCGCGCAGCTGCCCCCCAACAAGGAGACCGCCGACGCCGTTATCGGTCACCTCCACATCAGCCCCGCCGACGCGAAGCTTCATGTGGACACTACCCGGGATCGCGGTCCCCTCGCCCAAGGTGAAGTGCAGCGCGGGCGGCAAAATGGCCGTATCGCCCGTTCGAGGCTCTGCAACAACCGCCGTGCCCCAAGCGCTAATAATGCTGCTCTTCAGGTCCGGCAAAGCGCCCGCCGTCAGGACGACCGACCCGGTCATGTAGTTGATCGTGCCACCGCCCTGACCAGGCTTGCCGACCAGCTGCCCCTTCCCGTTGTCGCTCAACCTCACCCAGCGCCCCAGAGCTCGATAGTCGACGGTAACCGTCCCCGGTGCCGGAAGAGGAGTCAGCTGCAGCAACCAGACCATTCCCTGGTTGTTTTGGGTCACCGTGATCTCATCGGTGTATCCCTGAACGGAGATAGAGCCGGCAGGGGTCGCGGAGATGCTCAGGCTGGTCAATCCAGCGCCCGTCGCGTGCGAGATCGATATCACGCCGGATTGATAGTCGACGCTGCCACCCCAGGGAGTCACGGCCGCAGATACCAGGCCACCGCTGCCGTCATCTACCAGCTCGACGCTCCCAGCCATGACCTTGACGCTGCCAACGGCCATTCCGGTGCCCAGGTAGCGGTTGACTGGCACGCCCGCGTTGAAGCTCGCTGAGAATGTTTGGCTCAAGCTCCCGACCGGGCCGGACTGCACGTGACTGATGGTGCCCATACCAGCCAAAACGTCGCTCACCGGCGTCTCGGCCGTGGAAGTGGGGACAATCGGAACGTACGGCGTGTCCACCACCACAGAGAGGTCGCCAGGCTTGGCAGCCGAAGAGAGGCGCTTGACGCTGTGATAGCTCGTCGCGTCAACCACATTTGTCTCATACACGCGGGTGGCCGGCTTTGTTGCGCTGTAGCGCACGACCTCCTGTCCGAAGAAGTTCCGCAGCAGCGGGTTGATCAACTCGATCACGAGAACATCGCGCTCGAACGCGCCCTGATCGTCCGTGAAGGTGCGAGTGGTCCTGGAGAGGACAGTTTTCACGCGAACGTACTGCTCCGCCTCATCATGCCCGGAACCGGCGAGTGTCAACAGGCTAAAGTTGTCATTGATGTCTGGGCTGGGCGCATCTGAGGTTGTATAGACCAGCATTGTCATCTGGCCGCTGAAATGGTTGCCCATCAGGATGAACCTGGACTCGGTGCCGCGCGTGATGTAGCTCTCGACGCGGTTCTTGGCGTCCAGCCGAACATCGCTGTACGACCCGGTCGCGAACATACTCACGGTCACGCGAGGGTCACTCGGCGGGTCGATCAACACCCCGATCGCATCCTTCAACACGTCCGGTGCAGCCGTATCCAGGTGTACGAACAGCTTGCGCAGAGTCGTTCGCCCCGTTGTGCGTTCTTCATCGCCGATATCGGGGAAAAGATTGTTCATGGCGCCGTCGATGATCTCGGCTTGCACCATACGGCCACCACCGTCGGGGTTGTCGGTGAGTCGCTGCGACTGGCGCAGCTTGATATCGATAGCGGAGATCGTCATGTGTTACACCGTCATAAGGCGAAGAGTGATAGAGAAGAGATCGGCATCCAATGCCGGTACTGCGAAGCGAGTCGGCTCAACTTCGATCGCCGGGCCATCGGTTCGGCGCCAGCGCACCTGAAACTGTCGGTCCCCGCCGTTGTGCGCGGGCATGATGAGATTGATGGGCGCCAGGCGCGCTTCACTCTCGCTCTCCTGCAGGGCCCGGACAGTGGGCAGAGACACCACCCCGACGTAGGCGGTACCGTCGCGGGACGTTTTCAGCGTAATGGGGCGGCCGGCCTGTCGCGCTGACTCCTGAACGATCAGGGCGCCGGTCAGGCTCGTACGCGCTTGCTGGCCGACACGCCAGGCCGTGAACTCATCGGACCATTGGAGATCGGCAGGAAGGTCGATACTGCCCAGAATGATCCGTGTCATCAGAGCCTCCCTCGAACAGACACGGATCGACTCTGTTGAACCCTACGCAAAACCAGCGGCGCAACCATATTGGCGATGCGTTCGGCCTGCTGCTGCTCAGCCGCAGTCGCGCCAGCAACGATTTCCTTGCTGGGCGCCTTCCAATCAATGACCAGCACCTGCTCCTTCGTCTCGCCCGCTTTGATGCGGGAAGCGTCGGCCTTTGCCTGCGCATCGGCCTCAGCGACAGCAGCCTTACGGCGCTCTTCGGCTGCCTCCTTCGCGGCCCTTTCCTTTTCCAACCTCTTCGCCTCGATTTGGTTTTCAAGCTGAACCACGCTATCAAGCTCGCTCGTGCCCACCAGGTCGAAGCGTTCGGCCAACTCCCTGCGCTTGCCCGCGAGCTCGTCCATGCCTTCGAGCAGCTGCTTCTGCTCCTCGGTGTACTTTGCAAGCTCCTGCCGCTGCGCATACAGCGAGTTCCAGATGTTGGCAAATTGCTGAAGGCTGTTCGGGCCACTCATCTGGCTAAGCATGTCCCTCGTCTTCTGAGAGATCTCACCCATGCTCAGGGAGAAGCCCTTAGCTGCAGTTGATGCGCTCGCCAAGTTACCGCCGGCTGCAGAAGCCCCCTCAGCCACCCGCTCGACCCCGGTCGCGGCCTCATCCGATGCACGCTTAACGTCGCGCATGGCGTCGGTGGCCCTCTGAGCACCCTGCTCAACACGCCCCATCGCAGTTGCACCCTTTGCCCCAAGCTGCTCCATCGAATCGCCGGTGTCGTAGATAGCTCCCTGAACGTCCAACTGGGACTGCACCTGGCTGCGTCGCCATGCATCGCTGTCAGCAACAGCAGCCTTTGCCGTGTCGGCATACGCCCTGAACGCACGGCGGACATCCTCGACAGATGCTTTGCCGCTCTCCGCGCCCTTACGGATGGTCTCGAAGGCTTCCCAAGCAGAGTCACGGGCCGCATCTAGAGACTGCTGCGACTGGATACCAAGCCGCTTGAACTCATCGGCAAGTGGATTGAGGCCGGCCTGGATCTCGCGAATCCGCGCGCTCAAAGCGGCCGCAGACCTCGCTGCCGAGTCAAACCCTACGCGCCCTTGCTCACCCGCAGCCTGTAGCAGGCTGCCCAAGGTGCGTGCCTCGTCCAGCGTTGCCACATTTCCCAAGGCAGCTTTGAACGCGGCCTCAATCTGCGTGCCGGTCGCAATGGCGTTCTCTGTGACGGCACCGAACGCAGCGATGGCATCCCGACCTGCCTGGGTGAAGCTGACCCCCAGCTGGCCCGAGGCCACGCTCAGCTTGGTCATCGCGCCAAGCAGCGTGGTCTGCAGCACCGCAGCAGCGTTCACTGCCCCCTGTGGCAGCGAGCTGAATGCCGCCTGCGCCGCACCCTGGAACCGAGCGAGTTCTTCACCCGACAGCTGCTGCAGCGTCGCGAGAAGGCCATCACGTACGTTCTGCTGGGCCGCAGCACCTTGGGTGGCGATGAAGCCCAGCGCTTCGCCTACCGAGGCAAGGCTGGCCGTATCGGCAAAATTGAGCCCGGAGAACATCTTACGGATGGACTCAGCCGCCAGCTTGGCGTTGCCATCAATCCCTTCAAGCTGCGCCACAACCTGCTGAGCAGCACCACCAATGCCGTTGGATAGAGCATCAGCGGCGGTCTTCACACCTGCTTGCAGGGATGCGAAGCCCGTGGAGACGTCCAGCAACCTCTGTGTGACCTGGCCCAGCTGCTGCAGCTGCTCTGCCGTCGCAACACCGGCCTTCTGCTGCATCAGCAGGAACCCCTCCTGCGCGGTAAGGTACTGCTCCAGACCGGACAGCCGCTTCTCGTAGGCTTGCCGCTCGGCCTCGCCCAGCTTCGCAACCTCTTCGGCCGACTTGATGACCACGTCACGGTATGCGACGAAGGACACCGCCTGCTGACGCAGCTGCAGCGCGGAGTCGCGCACCTGGCTGATGTAGGCCCGCTGCGCTTCACCGGCACGCTTCAGCGCCGGGTCGTGCTGCTTCCAGATATCCTGAGCCACGGTTTTGAGGACATCCAGACCTCCCATGGCCGCTTCCAGCCCCAGCACAGCGACGGTAATGGGCACGATCTTTGGCAGACCACGCAAGAGCGCGCCGAACCGACCGATGCCACGGCTTCCGCTGGCAACCGCTGCGTTGTTGGCGATCTGTGCGTTCGTAGTCGCGATCAGGGAGGCACGCCAGGCGTTCAGCTGGATCAGCGCGCCGACGATCTTGAATTGAGCGTACGCGGCGGCCATCAGGCCGATCACGCGCGCATGGTCCACAACCCACTGGGTCGTGCCCTTCACCGCCTCGGCCATGGTGATGATGGCCTGGGCGGTCTGCTTGGCCCAGCGCGACAGGCTGCCATCAGCCGCAAGGCGATCCAGCGTGGTGAGAAGCGTGTCCAGCTGGTCCTTGAAGTAGGTCAGCACACCCTGGTCGGCAACTTCCTGCTTCCAGTCCTTGAACCGATCAGTGGCCGCCTTCCACAGGCCTGCGATGGTACCCACCTTCGCTGCTGCTGCCGCTCCGCCGTACGACTCTGCAAGCAGGTCCAGGATAATGGACTGCGCCTGCGCGACCTGGCCCGTGGCCTCCAAGCTCTTGATAAGCGCCTTTTGGCTGTCGTCCAGCGTGAAGCCTTGCTTGCTCAGGCTTTCCATAGCCTTAGACGGCGTCTGCAGCGCCTTGCCCACAACCTCGGCCGACTGCTCCAGCGACATGCCCAACCGCTGGGCCTGGTCGATGGTGATCTGCATCGCCGCCGGGAACTGCTCGCCCACGATATTGGTGTAGGACAGCAGGCGCACCTGCGCGGCGCTGATCTGCCCATCGTCAAACAGCCCACTCTGCAGCTGCTGGCGCATGGCGGCCAGGCTCTGCGCGGTGAACTCACTGGTGCGTCCCGTGGCGTGCAATGCCGCTTCCAGCTGCGCCAGCTCCTGCTCGGCGTCGCTGCCTTCCTTCACGATCGCCTTGATGCCATCGACCACTCGGTTCAGACCGACAAACGCGATCGCGCCAGCGGCTACCGCCTTGAGCCTGCCAAACCAGCTGACAGTGCTCTCGGTGGCCGACGCCAAGTCACCGCTGCCGGCGGCGGCGTCAGCGGCGCGCTCGCGGTACTCAGCCAAGGCCTTCGCCGCCGCCTTGCTGGTGGTGGCCTGCTTGCGGAAGGCACCCTCGCCTTCCTCGATCTGCTGCTTACGCCTCCGCCCGGCTTCGGCTTCGGCTGCGGCAGCCATGGCCTGCTCAGTGAGTGCTGCCGCACTACGGGTGGCCTCGATCCGCAGACGCTGCTGGTGTTCGGCCAGGTTGGCGGTATTGACCCCCAGCGAGGACAGCTCGCTATCAGCCTTGGCGACCGCATCCCACTGCTCATGGAGCGCCTTCTGCAGGCGTTCGCCCTCCTTCCGCAATTCGCGCTGGGTAGCAAGTACCTCGCGCGAGGGCTTCTCCATCTCGCCGATGCCAAGACTGAGGGCCAGCGCGGCTTTCTGGTTATCGCCAAACTGCCGCTCCAACTCGGCAAGGTCGGTCAGCATGCCGTCGAAGGCATCCGCCTTCGCTGCTGCTGCGTTCAGCCCCGTCAGGGAATCGAGCAGCTTCGAGGCCTTACCGGCCGTCTCGACCGACACATCGCCGAGGTCGCCGAACGCCGCGCGCAGCTCTTCCACACCCTCGCGGCCCTGCGTCTCGATGACAACTCGAATTGCTTCTTCCAGCCGATCAGCCATTGGTGCTTCCGTTGACGCGCCACTGACGGCGCAGCTCAGTCAGATAGGTGGTGTGGAAACGGTCGATCAAGCGACGACGCGCCGCCAGGGCGCGGCTGTTGCCATCTGCACCGGAGAGCATCTCGAACGGGCTGGGGCCACGCAGGATGCGGACAGGGCCCCGCCCATAGCGCTTTTGCTGGGCACGATCCCAGCTACGCACCCGGATGGCCTTGCGACCCTTGATCGTTGCGATGAAGGCGCCGTCATACGTCTTCGATTCGCCCAGGCCGATGCTGGCCGTAGCGCCCTTGGATCTCCGACCAGCCCAACGACCATCGAACTCGATCAACGAGAACTGCCGCGTGCTCGCCCAGATGGAGAGGAAATCATCCTTGCCGCGCTTGCCCGTGCTGTAGCCACGCTCGCCAGTCTCCACGCGGTACTTGCCTCGCAGAGCAGACGCCCGGATGTTGTAGGACGCGCGGACCTCCTGCGCCGTGGCCGGCCCGGCCCGGCGCTGCAGCCCAACAAAGGCACGCTGCACTGACAGGTCGTACCGGTTCAGCACGTCGCCAGCCACGTCGGTGAGGCCGTGGAAGCCCTTTGCCCGCCGACCGCTGACGTAGTACTTGAGCAGGTTGTTGTTGCGATTGGACGCCACTGAACCTTCCTGATTCATGCTTGGAGGGCGCCGTTCGGGCGCCCTCCCTTTGCCGAAGTCAACGGCTCGTTCAGCCCGCCGACTGCGCTGCGATCTTGAACGTGTAGAGATCGGCCTCGCCGGCCTGGAAGATCACCGGGCCGGTCAGGGTCACCTGGATCGGCTCATCGCTGAACCAGTCCACGTCGCCATCTACGGTCAGGTCGACGTTCGGGATGGTCAGCAGGCCCTCGTCGCCGCTGATGCGGTCCTGCATGTCGCCCAGGATCTGGAAGGACTTGCTCGGCGTGGTGCCGCCGCTGATGGCGGTTTCCAGATATGCGTCGTACTTGTAGTTCGCCACGACGGTATCGCCCGCCTGCAGCTGGCCGCCGGACTTCGGAATCAGCAGGCCATGAGCCGAGTCGATGGTGTAATCCGTGCCCTTGACCAAGTCGACCGCACCCTTCTTGAACGTCGGCTCCGGGTCGGCCAGAAGGAAGTTGTGCGGCAGCTTCACCGGCGTGTCCACGCTAGCCACAGTCACGGAAACGTCCGTCGCGGTGCCGGCGGCGACCTGAGTGGCCACCAGCGTGCCGTACAGCATGCGCGCCAGGATGGCTGTCGGCACTTCCAGCGCGGTGATCGAGACGCTGGTGACGCCGGGGTTGGAATCCTTGTGGATGATCTGCTGATAGCGCGCGTCGCGGCGCTTGCTCTTGATCTCCACCGAGTCGCCAGCTTCGTAGCTGAACGTCAGCGACGACTGTTCCAGCGGCTGGTTGCCGAACTTGTCAGCCGGCTCCGGGATGACGGGAATGCGGGCGCCGTTCGCGCCGTGCTCCCAGAAACGCAGATCGCCTGCGAACTTGCGGACTTTGGGCTGTGCCATGGTGGTGCTTCTCCTACAGGTTGGGGACGGGCTCAAAGGTCTCGGTCAGACCAGCCCGCGCGGTGATCTGAGCGACTACGGCGGTATGCCCGGCATCGTCCTCCAGGGTCGCCAGCTGGGTTTCCAGCAACTCGAAACTGGTCACCCCCAGCGGCAGCGACTTCTCTTTGAACGTCAGGGCGCGGATCAGGTCGTGGCGCGCGCGGTGAACGAGCAGCCTGGGATTCGCCTCGTCGCTGCCACGCGGAACTTCGAACTCGATGGTGATGGCCGCGTCGGAGGTGGACTGGGCCACACCGCCACCACTGCGCGAAAGCTGGCGAACCGAGATGATCGTTGCTGGCTCGGTGCTGTCCTCGCCGATCTCGGTTTCATCGATGATTACGGCGCCCGCACCGATGTCGGTGCGGAAGCCACTGCTGCGCGAGATCAGGCGGACGCGGGCAGCCAAGAACTCCACCAGCTGCCACGACAGCGGCTCTGCCAGGTCAGCCACGTGTCACCAGCCAGCGGCTCTGCGAGCCGTCATCGCTGATCTTCTTACTGTTGACGAAGACCTCAGTACCGAACGCGCTCGAAACCAACTCGAAGCGATCGCCCTGGTCAGGCGCTACGTCCGAACGCAGGTACGCGATCTCCACACGGCCTGACCTGAACTGGCGCAGTTCACCGATGGTCTCAACGTCGCGCTCCACATAGGCGCGCACGCCCTCGGTGGTCGGACCATCCTTGGCCGTGTACCGACCTCGCGACGCCATGCCCGCCAGCGCAAAGGCGGCGTGCAAGGTGCCATCCAGATCGCGGAGGAAGTCGACCTCGCTCACCGCGCACCTCCCGAACACAGCATCGCGTAAGCCTGCAGCGCCCTCACCTGGGCGTCGCACTGGGCGGCGGCGCCAATAGCTCGGCCCGCACTTTCAATTCGGTCGTCGGCTCGACCATCAGGCTGGCTGCCGGCAGCGGCGGCCGCGGACAGCTCTGCGGTGGCGAGGGACGCTTGCCAACGCTGGTGCAGGCGCTGGTTGCCAGCGCGAAGATCAGCGACGAGGAGATCAGACGCCTTCTGTGCATCGTTCTTTTCCTTTTCGTACTTGGACGCCAGGTTGTTCGCTGCTGCGGCGCTGCCACGCTCTACCTTCAGGGTTTCGTAGGCGGCATCGGCCTCAGCTCGGGCAGCGTCACGCTCACCCTGCATGGCGTCACGGCTCGCCACAGCCTTGTCGGCCGCACGGTGAGCGATGGACACCGAACCACGCTGCCAGACAATGACACCCAGCAGCAGAAGGACGGCGATGATGAGGGCGCGGATCATGCCGACACCACCGGACTTTCGGGAGGGATGATCGCGCCCACGCTTCGCATCGCCGCTTCCAGGGACATGATGCGCAGACGCAGCCTGTGCGCTTCCTCCTGAGCAGCCATGCGCAGCTTGATCTCTTCCATGAGCTTCTCTGTGGTTGCGGTGAGGCTGCTCTCCAGCGAGTCCACACGCCGGACAAGCCCGTTCAGGAGTTCAACGTTGGCGTCCGTCTCGGTGCGCTCCTTCCTGCGCGAGAGCAGAACCGTCCAAGTCTCACGCAGGAGCCAGAGGGCCACTACACTGCCAGCCGCCCACCAGGGTGCATGCGCATTGACCTCGCCCCCGACCATCAGCTCAGGGCCTCAGCAACGCCGGCGGCGATCACATCCGCGCGCCAGTACATGCCGCCGTTCTCGTGTTTGGCGATCGCGGTAGCGAGCCGTTCCAACGTCACGGCGTTGTCCAGCCTGATGACCTCGCTCGGGCTTACCCCGACCGCCTTGGCAACTTCCTGCACATAAGCCGAAGTGTTGTTCTCCACCGGCGGCGCCCAGCGGCTGATGATCTCCTTCACCGTACGCAAGCCGTGCTTGCGCTGGTAAGTGATCAGCGTCTTTGCCAGGGCGCGGAAGCCGGCCTGCGGGGTCAGGAACACACAGAACCGGCCCTCGCGGGCGATGGCAGCGGCGGAACGATCCTCGCCCTGCCACGGCGTGCTGGTGCGATCGATGTTGCCAGGATTGTTGTTGCGTACGCCGCGCGGCGTGCTGGTGGCGCTCATGCGATCCCCCGTTGTCGCTGTGGAAGAACCGGCACCGCTCACGCCACACGGGCATCTGTGAGCGGTGCCGGCCAAGACTTACGCCGACTTCACCGAACCCGAGCCCGGGATCAGCTTTGCAAGCACGGTTGCACTGCCATTGCCAGCAGCAGCGATAGCCACGGCGCAGCCCTCCAGGTCGCCAGCATCGGCGCCGGTGACGATCAGTCGTCCGCCTTGGGCATCCCAGGTCAGGCCAGCACCCGCAGCAATGTTGGCGCTGATGAGCTTCGGCAGTTCGAACACACCCTCGATCTGGGCACTGCCCTTGCCGCCGGCCGGAATGTCCACCAATGCGACGGCCAACAGTTGGCCGACGATGGACGCCTGACCACTGACCAGGTCGGAGGCCGCGACGATGTCGATCACCGCACCCGGAAATTTGTAGTTCTTCGCCATGATGATGGTCCTCAGTTGGCGTCTTGCATGAATGAAGTAGGAGCTAACGGCTGCGGCGGGGAAGCCGCAGCCGGGTAGCCGGTTACTCGCCCGGGTTACGGGAAGCGCCGCGCCAGCCCACCGCGCCCACGCCGTACTTGTGGACGACCTTCCAGCTGAGACCATCCGTGCGGTAGTTGGTCTCCTGCTCCAGTACCGGCGTCTGCACGCCATTGAGGAACGCGACTTCGATCACCGGCTCCACATTCGGATCGGCGAAGCCGTACCAGGCCTTACCCGTGCCCAGGCGCGGGGACGTGATGATGTCGCTGAAGGTGCCACGGGAGGTGTTGTTGACCTGGAACCGGCCAGTCACGTCCGGGTTGTACTCACTGTTGTTCACCAGGGTCGCGCGGCCATGCATCGCGACCGTTCCCAGGAAGCGCGACAGCGAGATATCCAAATAGTCATTGCCACCCGGATCCTTCTGCAGCGCCATCAGCTGACGCATCGCGTCGAAGGAATCCACGGACACGGTGGCGCCGGTGGCGATGTTGCCGTGGTCCGCATGGAACAGGGTTTTTCCATCCTTCATGGTCGGGCCCATGCCATCGTTCTGCGCCAGCACGGCGTAGACGTCCTTTTCGATCGTGCGGCCGGCGGCCTGGCCCAGCGCCGTGGTGATACGCACGAACGCGCCCAGGTCGTCGTTCACCAGCACTTCCGGGGTGATCTGCAGGATGCGCCCCTTGCGAGCGCCCTTGATCGTCTCGGCCTCGCCGTCGCCCAACACGCCGTTCTCATACTCGCCCGCTTCATTGACCGGCTTCAGGTCGGAGAACGAGGAAAGGTGGTAGCGGCTATGCGGACGGTAGTCGGACAGCGTGCCGGTCGCGCAGAATCGGGTCCAGGTGAACTGCTGCAGGTTGTAGGCCCCGACCAGAACCCGGTGCAGCACGTTCTCCAGCAGAACCGGGAAGTCGCTGGTGGTCTGCACAGCGAGGACGCCGCGCGCAATCTGCTCACGATCCATGCCACGGGTATGGACACCGGCCTGGATCAACGAGCGCTCGGCGAGCGCCAACAGCGTGGTGTGCGTGAAGGGGTTGCCGTTGCGCGCGGTTTCGGCTTCTGCACCGGTCAACACACCGGCACGGGCCAGAAGCGCGTTGACCTGGGCGCGACGCTGATTATCCTCCTCCGGCACCACGTCCGTGATGCTGAAGCCGCCGGCCAGCGGCTGCCCGCTCGCCGCCAGCTTCGCCAGCAGCTTGCCGCGCGCCACGTCTTCGGTGATCGCAGCATCAGCCAGACACTCGGCCTCCAGCGCCTGGACGCCGCTGACCTCACGGAATCCGGCGAAGACGGTACGAATGGCCGCGTTGCGGGCCGAGATTGCCGCCATCACCTGCTCGACCGTTGCAGCCGGCGCCGAGGACGCAGGCGCGACAGCAGCGGCTGCGACCGGCGGAGCCGGAGTGGCGGGTGCGGGCGATGCCGGGGCGGCGGGGTTCGGTGCAGCCGGAGCGGTGCCCGCCTGCGCCATGATCAGTTGGCACTGCTGTTTCATGCTGGTTTCCTCAAGGTGGGCCACAACGGCCCGCTGGTGAACCTCGCGGAGCGAGGCAAAGGCTGAAGCGGTGGTGGTTGCCTGGATGTGCTTGCGCAGCAGGGCATGCACGGCGCCCTCGGTCCCGGAGATCGCGCTCACATAAGACAGCAGCGCTGCGGCCGCGACGGAGTCCGCAGGCTCGGGGTGCACGTCGGGAATGACTTCGCTGACCAGGCCCAGCGCCAGCGCTTCGGACGCGGTCAGCCAGTGGTCCTTGCGATCGGTCAGCATCGTCTCGATGTCGGCTGGGTTCTTGGCCCGACCCGAGTACGTCACCAACATCTGGCGCCCATACACGTCGATCTGATCGGCCCGCTCGCGCAGGTCGCCGGCAAAGCCCCAGCCACCGCCCTGGGGGCCATGCAACATCAGCATGGTGTTCTCGTGCATGCGACGGCTGCTTCCGGCCATGAGAATCAGGCTGGCGATGCTGGCAGCAACGCCATCCACGGTCATGTTGATCGTGGCCGGATGCTGCTTCAGCGCGTTGTAGATCGCCAAGCCATCGGTGACCACACCGCCGTCGGAGTTGATCCGCACGTTGATCACGCTCGCGGTGGTGCCGGCCAGCTGCTCGACCACGCTGGCAGCAGTGACGCCCTCACCCCAGAAGTAGTCACCGATTGGACCGTAGATCAGCAGCTCGGCCTCGCCGCCGCTGGTAGTGCTCAGTGCGAGGACCGATTTTCCCTTGGCCTCTGGCTGCAGCGCCTCTATGTCGCTTGCGTCGAATGCAAAGGTCGCGGCCAACACAGCGCCAAGCGCCGCTGCCGTACCGTTGCGGGTGAGGTGGTTCATTGCACATCCTCAGAAGGGGTTGAAATGGAACTGGCATCGGCGCTGGCCTGGGCCACGCCTGCGTCACTCACCTGGCCCGGGTCGCTGTCCAGGGTGATTCCCAGATCACGGGCCCAATTACGTTCGTTGCGGATCTCTTCCAGCGTGTCGTACATGCGCCCGCCGCGTTCGCTGATGACCGAGGTGAGCGAGCGGATGCCGGCGCGGATCATCATGCGAAGGCCCGTCGCCTCATGGACCGGGTTGATCCACGGCATCACCGGCGGCATGTACATCGCATCGGTCACCGTGGTCATCGAAACGCCGCGCGGAACGACCAGCTCGCCGGATGCAATCGCTGCCTGGATGAAGCGCTCGTAGATCGGCCGGACAATCTGCGAGATCACCTCATAGGCCAAAACGCCGTATGCGCCGTACTGCTCAACCAGCTCCTGCCGCTGGGCGGAATAAGTGCCGTTGTAGTTCTTCGACAGCGATGAGAACGACACCCGCATACCACCGGCCACCGCTCGCAGCTGCCCGTTGCGGTAGGTCTCTAGGTTGGGGTTGGGGCGATTGGTATCGACGGTACCAACGCTCTCGCCCTTTACCAGGTCATCGAACACCATGCCTGGCTGGAACCGCATGCTGCGTCGCTCGGGAACTGTCTCGTTCTCGCCATAGCTCTGCGGATCACCCTTGATGATGAACGCCGCCATGCTTGCCGCGATCTTGGCGGCCACACGCTCGGATTCCTCGTAGTCCTTAAGGTCATCCAGGCGAGTGAGGACAGACGCCAGAAGGCTGACGCCGCGCACCTGCCCGATCCGATCAACCATCTTTGCGTGGTGAACGAAGTCCGCGCTCACGCGCTTCACTTCCGGCATGACCGCGTTCGGGTCGCCAGGATGCTGTTTGTACAGGTGATAGGCGATGGGGCGGTTCCATGCGTTCCGCTCCACGCCCTGCATGATGTTCCGACCCGGATCGTTCAGATCCATCGGCAGAAGGTCGGGCTCGATCATCTCGATGCTGTAAGGCACAACAGTGCCATGGTCGAGGTACGGCACCGGCCCGATCAGATCCTGGTACAAGCACTCGCCGTCTCGGAACAGGGTCCGGGTCATCAGCCGCTGTGCCGCACCGAAGTCATGGCACCAGGTGACTTCCGGGCGTTTCCAGAAGTCCCGCAGCAGTGGGGTGATCTGATCGACCAGGGACTCCACGATGTTCCCGTTCTCGTCGCGCGGCTGCGGCTCGATGCCGATCCCATCCCGGCCGATCACGTTCTGGACCATCTGATTGAAGCCGTTCACCACAATGTCGTGGTTCCGGTCCAGGTGCCTCGCCTGCGTGCGGATTCGCGTCGCGCCACTGGCGACCGCCGTGTTACCGGAGCCAAACTCACGCGCAGCCTCCCGCAGGCGGCTGGGCGTGGCCCCGTCGTAAGCGCTGCTGTAGGCAGCGATTCGCGCGCGCGCCATGGCACGCTTTGCGCCCCAGCCGGGGGCCACAGCGGCGATGGCACGGTCAAGGCGGTTCACTCGCTACCCCGGAAATCGGCAAGAGCCACGGACATGCGGCTACCGCCTCGCGCCTGCGCGTTCACTTTGGCTTCCCACTCGCGCCGGCCTGCGCGAATCTCCGCCAGGTCGGCACGATTCAGCTGCCGCTCCCCCATGCGGAAGGACTGACCCTGCAGTACCGCAGCCTCAGCGGCCAGGTACGTCTGCAGCATGATTTGAGCGGGTGTCGGCATGGAGATAGTTTGGAGACGAGGTCGTCTCAACCGTTACCAGCCGTGTGAGACGATCAAGAATCCGCCCCCGCAAAATCAGTCACTTACAAGGTGGCCGTCTCAATCTTTGTCAGAAGGTGAGACGGACCTTGAATTCTCAGCTCGCTTTCGATGGTTTAGGTAATCCGCCAGGGAACAAGCGATAGAGAGCGGCTCTCGATATCCCATGCCTGCGGCAGACCAATCGCCAGCTCTGTCCCTCAGTTAGTTCGGCGCGGATCACCTCCACGCGTGCACACGGCTTGTCCTGCACAGCCGCCTTGGGAATGTGCAGACGCTCACCGCCATACTCGGTTTGCAGAACGGTCAGTACCGCCGTCGCATAGGGCATCGCGTGCTCCTCGTTCAAGCCGGTTTGCTCGACGATGCCTCGAATCACCAGGCGACGCAGCTGCTCGGCAGCATCGATGTCGCGCGAGTTGCTCATAGGCGGCTACTCCAACCGCTCGATCCAAAGTCATCGCGTGACGTTTCACGGGAATCGCGCGCGACCCGCACCGGGGGCGGCGGGGGCCTTTTCACGACCTGGGTCAGCGGCGGCGCAGGCAATGCAACGTCCGCCGCCGGCAATGCAGCGGCCGGCGGGAGGCTGAATAGATCGTTCTCCGGTTGCACTTGCTCCTCCAACTGATCCCACCACTTCGCCTTCTTGGGCCCCCACAGGTCGAGCCGTTCCTCCAGCCATATTTCGTAGGTCAGGCAGTCCTTGACCTCGATTCGCTTGCGCGTCGCGGTCCACCTGGACTCCGACCCACCCTTCATCCTCCGCGTAGCGCGGATCTCGCCCGCCAGCTGTTTGAACCATTCGGGCGAGAGCTGATCTGACAGATGCACGTAGCCCGGGCCCGGGACAGCAACGTCCAGCCGCGACTGGAACCGATCCTTCGCGAGGTTCGTGCCCACGTGCCAGAGCACCGGGCCGTGCTTCTCGATACGCCCATTGAAGCGGTAGCCGACGCGGCTGTTGCCGTTCTCGATGGACCGCTCCTGGCCGCTCGCGCCCTTCACTGCGTGCACGCGCAACGCCTTCAACTTGTGTGCGAACGCGTACACAGCGTCGGCATGGTGACCGCCCGAGTCGATCGCGGTCGCATAGATCCGTTGCGCCCTGCCGCTAGCGTGTGTGTATTCCTGCTCCCGCAGGAACGCCTCAGCTTCAGTCCAGACCTCCATCTGTGCAGGATTGCCGAAGAACACGCGGTGGTCGATGGTCCACATCTGCCCCCCTCGCCCGACGCCCCATACGCCAGCCTCTAGCCGATTGTCCTGGGTATCCATACCGCACAGGAGCAGCAAGCAGTCGCGGGGCATCGTCTTGAGCGGGAATGGCTCGGCCCTGTTCGCCAGCTCATCAGCGTCCGTGCGTTCGACCTCTCCCTCCCAGGCCTCACCCAGAGTCGTGTTGGTCCACGCCTTCAGCTTGCTGTCGTCGCCTTCCTGGTGCTTGATGTACGCCTCCAGGAACTCCCGGACAATCTGCTGCCACGCAACTGCCGGGCTGTAGGCGGTCCAGATGTGAAGCGCCACATGGCGCGGAGCCTGGACCACATGGCCCTCCGGCGTGGTGAAGCGGCCATCGGCGCGGAGCCAGAGGTCGCCGCGCGAGTTCACCCATTCGCCCTGCTCAGCGGCCAGCAGATAATCGCCCTGCGTCATCGGGTAGGTACAGTGCGGGCAGAGGTGGTAGACGTGGACAACGCCGCCAGTTGCGTCTCGCTCGAATTTGAAGCCGTGCGATTCGTCCTTGCCACCCCACGTCAAGGCATGAAAGGCATCGCACTGTGGGCAACGCACCTGGTAGGTGAATCGCTCATCCGCCTGCGAGTAGCGCGTATCCACCAGGCTGAAGCCCTTGAGCTTCGGAGTGCTGCCAGCAACAAGCTTGGGAAATGTCGCGCCTTCCAGGCGCTTGGCAGCCAGCGAGTCCGGTGCACCTTCCTTTTCGATGTCGTTGTCGAAGGCGTCCAGCTCGTCCAGCAGGGCAACGTCCACGGAGATTCGACGGTAGTTCTTCGCGGCCTTGCCGCCGCGCACGCGCAGAAGCGAACCGATGAACTTCTTCTGCTGCAGGGTGTTGTCCTTGTGCCGGGCCAGGTAGGCCGGGAACACCGCCCGCATGCACTCCACGTCACGCAGCATGGGCTCCAGCTCCGACTTGACGAAGTCGTCTGAGTCGTCGTCAGTCGGCTGCCAGATGCATTGGTTCCGGCGTCGGTGCTCTGCGTTGTAGCCAAGGAAGGCCAGGAGGATCTTGGTGTAGCCCACGCGCGCCGACTTCTTTACCGAGACCTCGGCCACGTCGTCGTTGCTGATCACCGCCATCAGGCCGCGCTGGAACGGCCAGGGTGTCCACTTCTGCTCAACGTAGCTTGACTCAGCAGACAGGTAGAAATGCTCCCGAGCCCACGCCTCCAGCGTGATGGGCTCCTGCACCGCCCACGACGCTAGTCCGCGCTGCAGATGCCGTTCTACGGCCTGCAGCTGGCTGGCTTCGATTCCTCGCAGCAAGGTCACTGGTCATCATCCTCAGTAGTGACGGGCATCGCCGCGCTGGCGTCCGCATCTGCATCGTCGTCGGCATCCACGTCAGCCAGACGCATGGATGCGGCGAGATTCCGGGCCTTGGCGACAATCTGCGTGACCACATCGAGGTCGGAAGCTGCGAGCTGCGGCAAACGACGGCGCAGCGTCCCTGGGATGGTTTCAAGAATGCGACCCGCCCGTGCGCCGACCTTCGACAGCACCTGTTCCATGAGGTGCGCTGGCGCCAGCTCGCCCCGGGTTACAGCGTTCTGCATTGCCAAGCGGTCAGCCTGCTCTCGCGCCAGCCTGGCGCGTTCGGCGGTCAGGTCTTTCCCAGCCTCACCGCCACGGCCGGCAGCGACTTCGCGGAGATGGTCGCAATAGGCGAGCAGCCATTCATCGCCAGCCGCACCGTCAGCCAGCACGCCGCGACGCACCAGGTCGCTGACTGCCTGCTGGGAAATACCCACCAGATCGCCGAATGCACCCTGCTTCATCGGACTGCTCAGATCAGAAACCACTACAACCCCCTTGGAAATGCGTCATGACTAGCGAAAAACTGCGCGACCGAATACCCGTGGAATCTGAGGCCGGGGAGGACCCATCGGCCTGCCCTCTCCCCCCTGCCCCTCCCGCCCGACCAACCGCACGATGATTCGCGTGGAACATGCCAGCCGTCCGAACCGTCCAAACCATCAAGGCAAGGTCTGGACACCCCGAACCCGCGCCGTTACTAAGCTGTCCACACTGTCCATACCGTCCACACCTATTTTTTTGAATTGAGTAATTGAGAACTGGGGCGGTGTGTTGGTACATGTACGCGCGCGAGAAATGGTGTGGACGGTCAGGACAGCGCTGTCGCAGTAGGCGGCAGGTCTGGTCAGTGGTTCGGACGGGTGTGGACGAAGCTGGAGAGGTCTGGTCAGAAGTCAGGTCCACTGGGGCCCTCCTGCCTTGACCGCTGTACGGTTGCCAGCCAGTCATCGATTGCGAGGCCTGGCCTGAACCACCGGGGCTCCCGACCGCCGTCATCGGGCCAACGCCTACGCTGCTGCTCCCAGCCCAGCGTCTTCATGATCGAGGCGACCCGCATCTGCTCGGGCTTGCCATGCTTGCCAGGGTCCAACCCGATGGCGTACGTCAGGAGGTTGTCGGTGGTCGCCCAGTCGATCTGCGGCGCCATCGCCAGCCGTGTCGGGTACTTGCTCGGCTCCATGCGAAGGTCGAGCCACTGCTCGACTCGTCCTTCCCAGCTGTCGCCCACGTACCTGCTGGCTTGCTCTTCCTTCGCATCTGCCGGCAGCTCCCACCATTCGAACCCAGCGTTGAACATGGTCACAGCCTCGGCCCACAGCTGGTCGCGCAACGTCGCGATCTCTGCGATCTGCACGTCGCCATCAGTTCGCACGGGGAGGAAGCGCCGCCCACCGGTCGGGTCGCGTAGGTACTGATGCTCGTTGGTGGTGCCGGCGAACACGCATTCGCGGCGGTAGGAGCGAGGCACGCGCTCGTAGGGCGCACGGAACTTGTCCACGCGCCTGGTGATGGCGGTCTTTACGCTGGTCACGTCGGCCTTCGAGAACGAATCCATCTCGCCGATCTCGACGCCCCACGCACCTTGGATGACCTGGTAGAAGTCCTTTCCGCTCGGAGATTCGCTGGTCTCGACAAACCATTCGCTGCCGAAGATCGCGCGCAGGGCGCTCGACTTCCGCTTGCCCTGCTCACCTTCCAGCACCAGCATGAAGTCCACCTGTGCGCCCACGCTGGGCTGCTTGGCGTCTACCCACAAGATGCGAGCCACGGCACTTACCATGAAGCACTGCGCTGCGCGCAGGCTGTAGGCATTGTCCGCCGCACCGAATAGCTCAACGAGCATGCGCTCGACGCGGGGCACTCCATCCCATTGCAAGGCACCGAGGTAGTCCTTGATGGGATGACGGCGGTGCCGGCGCGCGACAGCGATGACAGCCTTCAGCACCAGATCATCGCTGCACTTCATCCAGTAGCGATCCGGGTGTTGCAGCCACGCCGCCAGCTCGTAGGCATCCGAGTCGATGAACTCATCCCTGCTTCCGCCTGTCCACGGTGGATCTCGGTGCAGCTTTACCTGATTACTGGAGTCGTTGAGCCACCACAGCCCCTTAAGCCGATCATCGTTCTCCATGATCAGAATCAGGTTGTGCAGCGTGCCCTCGACATTGCCATCGCGATTTCTAGTGAGGTGCTCCTTCCAGGCGTTGGGGTCTACCCCGCCACCGCCTGGCGGTGGCGCACCGCCACCATCGATCACTGTCATCCTGCGCCTTGTCCCCACGCTCATTGCCGCATTGCCTTTTCGTAGCCCCGCGCCAGGCGCAGGTATTCTCTTGCCCGCTCTCGGCGCAAGCGCCGAGAGTGCTCATATGGGTTGTCCAGGGCGGCCTGCGCCGCAGTTCGGTAGGCGCGAGCAAGCTTCGCGTCGGAGTGCAGCAGACGTTCCTCCAGCCTCCTGTCATGCGCCATTGGCAGCCACCACGTCGATCTCAACCACCCGATTCGCCGCCCAGGCTGCGAGCTGCCGAGGCGTCCAGCCATCGCGTTCCAGTGCATCCGCAATGTCCCAACCATCTGGCTGGCCCGTCACATCCACAAAGCGGATGGATCTGGCGCCTGCCCGTTTCAGCAGCTGGGCGACTCCCGGCTTGAACTGATTGGCATCGTTCTTCCACCCCAGCATTGCCTGCATCCCGGCCGGGTCAGCATCGGGCCAGAGCACACAATCCCGGCCAGCCAGTGGCGACCAGTCAGTTTTAGTGACTGCTTTGCCGCCGCCCGACCAGCTAATCGCTGCATAACCACGGAAGGCGCCCGCTCCGACGTCCCTGCACTTCTCTCCCTCTGGGATCAACACCGGTGCGTCGGGCTTCGCGGCCAAGGCATCTAGCCCATACAGCGGGCGCGCCCCCGGAAAGCTCTCAAGGCACCATTGCTTCTGCCCATCCGGCCCGACACACCAGGTCACCTGCGGCGTCCACTTCCTCAGCTTGCGGCTATCACGATCGATGAACTCGCAACGCAGCACGTATCCAAGGATCTGCCCTTCCGCGTTGCGGTAGGGAAACACCCTGGCCGGCTTCATCCTACGGAGCTTGTCGCGCTTGGCGTTCCAGATCGGCACCGTCCAGCCGCTGTCGGTCAGCAATGCGGGCGCATCATCAGGCACGGGTAGGATGGGCACCCACTTCACCCGCAACGATTCTTGGCTCGGGAGTTTCTCGCGCTCTGCTGCGACGCCCAACTGACCGCCACTGAGCTGTGCACATGCCTCAAGGAATCCGATCTGCAGGTGATGCACCAGGAAGCCGATCACGTCGTCATGCGCACCGCAGCCGAAGCAGTGGTAGAAGCCCTTGACTTCATTGACAGTAAAGCTCGGCGAGGACTCATCGTGAAACGGGCATAGCCCGCTGTACTCCCCACGACCAGCTGGCCTGAGCTTGACGTAACGGCCGATGACATCGGCGATGTTTGCCGACTCGCGTATTGCATCGGTGTCTACGCAACTGTTCGCCATCAGCGGCGCCTCGCGGCTTGTGATTCGCGACGCTCGATCATCCACCACTGCACCCGCAGGTACTCGGCAATTCGCTGCCGGCAGCCAATGCCACCCGTGCAAACGCCTGGCGCCTCGCAGTTTTCTGCGATCTGCTCGATCTGTGCGCGCCATTCTGAACGTGGCTGACGGGCAATCAGCAGGGCCTGGTGCAGACATCGATTCACACCCAACGGATACCTCCTTCATCGAGCTGGCGCTGGGCGCTATCTCTACGTTCGGTTTCTTGGCGAATGCGCTCGCGTTCTGCCAGCGCTTCGTCGCCTACTAAGCCCGGCACCGCGTCAGTTAACGCGAGTGCCGCCCGTTCCATCGCTTGCCGCGCAGCAGCGCTGGCCGGGCCACGCCTTCGATACATGGATCGATGGGCGTGGTGGGTTGCCACGTCAGTCCTCCATCCCCTGCTGTCCAGCCGCACGGCATGCGTTGCGCTCGAGTCGGTAGCAGAGCTTGCGTACCTCACGCGACAGATCTTGGATTCGATCCGCCTCCGGGACGGTCAGACGCTGGTCGGCCAACGCGTCGATTCCCGCACCGGCCAATGCCCCCGTCAGCTTGTGCAACTCCAGCAGCTTTGCCTGGATCGCAGCCAGCTCATCGGGCCAACCGCCGCGAGGCGGCGGCGGTACGTAATCGACCATCAGGCCGTACTGGCCTGCGAGCGAGCACACCCAGTCAGTGGCGATGTCCTGCGTGCCGACGAACAGCAGAAGGTAGTCCGTCAGGATCTCGGCCATCTCCATAGAGACCGACTCACCGTCGATTCCCCTCAGCTTCTTCCGCAGCGTCTCCGCCGATATCGACTTGCCTCGGCGCTTGGCGATGTGCGCGGCTGCGTCCTGCAGACCACCAGGGGCGCGCGACACTGCATTGTGCAGCGCATCCCGCCAGTACAGGTCAGAGCGGAGGCACGTCATGAGCCACCCTGAAATGCGCAATCGATCATCGTGGGAAAGCAGGAAGCGGCGGGCGCAACATTGATCCCATGGCAGAGATCATCAGCTTCCCGCAGCGAATGCACTTCACCGCCGTCCGTACCTACGACGCCGACGGGGGCGTCGGCGGAGTGGTCGCGGTGCTGTTTGCCCCCGTAGACCGGGCTCATATCTGCCGAGGCCCTCATGGGGTTTCGGCCGGCCAGATGTCAGGACGGATCGCAGCCAGCGCCAACGGCTCGCATCCCAGCGCGACCCCGATCTCGACCGATGCCACCTGAATCTTTCGCGCCAAGATCGGACTGGGCTTCTTGTTCCTCCACCCGGTCGCGCACTGCCACAGGTAGCCCTCAGAACTGCCGGTCAAGGCAGCGAGGCGCCGCTTACGTTCGGGGTCCGAAATGAAGGTCAGTAGGTCCATAGGGTCAGTATTTAGCCCGCAGCTAAACCTTCTTGTCAAGCACACAGCGCAACTTCGGTGTTTAGCTACTAGCTACGCTTGCCGTATGGATGCCATCACCGCCAGACACCTCAACCTCCAGGCCCTGGTCGCCACGCTCAAACCCCAGCTGGGGACGCAGAAAGCGATCGCCATCCACCTGGACATGGCGCCCTCCTATCTAAATCAGCTGTTGAGCGGCAAGAAGATGGGGGATGACGTTGCTCGCAAGATCGAGCGCGCAGCCGGGCTATCACATGGCTGGCTGGACCAGCCAAGGTCCGACGACGGGGCTGGTGCTGACCCTACTGCTGGTTCTCAGGATCTGCGAATCGACCCTGAGATCATTGCCTCCGCGATCCGGCTCGTAAGGCTTACATTCGCCAACCTCGGAATCGATGACTTCAGCAATGAAGAAGACGGTACGCCACTGGCTTATGCCTACGAGTACCTCTATCACCGAGGTGAGGCGACGGTAACGCCCGACAACCTGATCGACTTCAGCAAAGCGCTTGCGCAAAGGCTCAGGGAGAAGGATGGAGAACCAGAAGAAGGAGCCCCCGGCCGCCGGGACACTCGAAGCATTGGCCCAGGTGATCGCCCAGCGCGTCGCAAGGCGTGATGGGCAAAAGCCCAAGCTGCGCTTGGTCGAAGCCCCTAGGCCGTCAACCATCGACAATGTGACGCGAGATAGCATGCTCCGTCGTATTCGCTGGCTCCGCGATCACTACAACCTTGGCTGCTTGATCGATCAGGCTACTTTCAACACGCCGGGCATCGACTGCCTTGAAAACGATGCACTGGTGCGTCTGCATCAGGAAATGGAAGCCGCCAGGGAATGCTGCATGGACGGCGTCCCCTTGGATGAAGCTGGCTTCATCAGAGACGTTTCCATCCGGGACACCTGGCTCTGAACCAAAGAGAGTGGGCGCACCAGGCGCCCACTCCTATGGCGTACCGGCGCCTGAGTATTTTTCCCGTGTAGCGCGTTCACGCTCACTGCGAGTTTCACCGCATCGTCTTCTGGCTTCGGCCATCTGGCTGTCGGCCGAAATCCTGTCCGCTGTCTGGGCCTGCTGCAGGCTCGCAATCTGAGACCTTATCCCAGACGCATACGTGGCTCCTGCAAGATTGTTCCTTGCGGTGGCCAGCTCGCGGTTTAGGGCGGCGATCTGGCGCGACACATCCTGCCCCCGCGCGTTGACCGGGCCGTAGATCCTGCTTTGCTCAGACGACAGGCAATTCCGTTCGGCTATGCCTGCATCCGCAAGCTCTGTCGTTTGATACACCGCCGCGCGATTGGCCGCTTCCCCCGAGCTCTCCGTGGCAGCTCGGTTGGAGCGCAGCTTCATCGGCGCTGCGCCTGCGGAACATGGGGCCTGCGAGTAGACCGTCTCCCCACTTACCCCTTTGCATTTGAACACCTCGGCCGAAGCCCACGGCGCGACCGCAAGCGCAACCCCTAGCACCACCAACCTGCTCCACATCCCAGCCTCCATGGCCCCTGTATGCCTGGGAATTATCAGGCGTGCCAAGGGCATTTCCAGCCCCGTACAACAAATTTAGCTGTCAGCTATTGCAATCCAGATTTAGCTGTGGGATAAATTGCCCCGCCGGCCGATGACCGGCGGGCGACCGGCGGGTCGCCACCCTGCCGGCCCCTCCCCAGACCGGCAGCAGCCGCCCCCTCGGCACCTGACCCGCCGGCGCCCTCCTTCGAACAGGAGCGCGCCATGTCCCATCGCTATGCCGATCCAAGTCCCTGCCTGCTGCCGCTGTTGGCCGTGAAGGCCCTGCGGGCGGTGGCAGCACGTGATCACAGCACCGCCCGGACCCTTTGGGTTCGCAGCAAGGGCGAACACAGCCGCAACCAGCTGCGCCGCTCCCGGCGCATGGGCGTCGCCAGCCTCCGCCTGGAAGCCTGCTCGCGCGACATGTCTGCGGAGGTACGGGCATGAGCGCTACTGAAACCGTCCTGGCAACCTTGGAACGCATTGCAGGGGTAAACGCCGAGTTTGGCGCCGTCGCAGCAGCAACGCCGGATTTCATGATTCGCATGGGCGAATCAATGCTGAAGAAGCAGGCCGTCGCACTGCGCGCTGCCCACGCCGCGCTCTCTGAGCTGATCGACCAGGGCGACCGCCTCACTGTGGCGTTCCGTGCCCTTGGTCAATCCAATGGCATGCAGGCTCAGATCAACGCGCACCGCGAGTGCGAAGCATCGATGCTGGCATTCGCCGCTGCCCTCGCCCGTGCCAAAGGCGGTGCCGCATGAGTCGGAGACTCCGCCTCGCTTGGGCAGCCGTCGTGCTGGTAGCCGCGGTTGTCGTGCCGCTGCGCATCACTGAGATTCACCAGGCGCACAGCGACCGGGATGCGGCCAAGGCACGCTGGGCGCTCAGCACCTCGGTGAGGGGCTGACCATGCGCCAGACCTCTCGCCCGCTCCCCGATTCCGTGCCGCTGTGTCGGCCCGGCCATCGACCTCACATCGTGGTGACCGAAGGCGCCCCGACCGGCCACCGCCTGGGCGCTCCTTGCCCGCCGCTTCTGCACATCGAATGCCATCGGTGTGGTCTCGCCACCCGCCCGGTACCGATGGAAAAAGCCGCCTTGGCAGAGCTGCGCTGGACTGACGCAAACCTCGCGCACCTTCGCATCCCGATCTCCCTGCTCGCCCGCCATCGCGGCGAGGTGCTGGCCGAGATCGCCGCCGACTCCCCTTCCACGCCTATCGCTGCCTGACCAGGAGAACAGTTCATGTCCGCTCCACTCAAGCCGAAGGAAAAAGCCGCGTTGCTCGCAGCGCATGCCGCTTCGGATCACTCCCTCCACCGCACTGCCAACGGGTTTGCACCCCGCAACCGCCCCGAGAAGCTGTTCACGCGTCGCGTCATGAACTGGCTGGATGAGCGCGTGCTGATCAGGTACGACGACCCGCAGCTGCCGCGCAAGGCGACCTTGACCGCCATCGGAATCGCCGCCGCCGAGGCCGAGATCGCCAAGGCCCGTGACCTGGCGCTGTCGGCATGAGCGCGCAGCCAGCGCTGCCCGTCGAGCAGCAGTTCGCCACCGGCCACCAGGGCGAGTCGCTCGTGCTGATGGTGTGCCAAGGCTGGCTATGGGCCGGCCTCTACACCGCCGCCCCGCGCGAGTCGCTCCTGAAGGTCGCCGCCAGCGCCAGCCGGAGCGTGGGGGTATCGCACCACTCGCTCACCCTCGGTGGCGTCTCGTTCTCTCTCAACCGACTTGCCGCACAGGCCGCGCACCGCTGGCTCGACCGCCAAGGCGTGCGCGTTCGTTCGATCTCCCCCAACAACCGCGCTACGCGCCGCACGCGAGGAATCGCCGCATGAAACGTTCTGTCGTCATCTACGGGCCGCAACGCTGCGGCAAGACCACCAACGCACAGGAACTGCGCGCGCATTTTGGCCTGCGTGAGGTACTGGACGACTGGGACGGCCACACCGCGTATCCCCTGGAGGACACGCTCGTCCTGACCAACAACCCGGCTGCCGTTGCTCACCACTCATCGCGTGTCCTGCACCACGGCTGGGCAATGCGCGAACTGCTCGCGGAGGCCCGCGCATGAGCGCCCGCCCGCAACAGATCGGCCGGGCCGCCGAAGTGCGCAAGGTCCTGTCCATGTTCCCGCAAGGCGCAACGGTCGAACAGATCAAGACCGCTGGCTGCATCAACAGCACCCACCAGGCCATCGGCTACACACTGAAGGGGTTGGCACGCAGCGGCCAGGCCATCTGCCACCGTTCCGGCGTGCGCGGGATCTGGCGCCTATCCAGCCACACGCAACATGCAATCGCACCGTTGCGTGCTGCACCCGTGCGTGATCGACCGACCTGTGTGGTGGGTCCGCTCACCGGCGTCAGTGACGCGGCGACCACGATTCGACACAGGGAACTCGACCGGCAGCAGTTGGCCGACGACCTGGACGCCTTCCTCGCAGCAGGCGGGCACATCGAAGTGCTGGGGCACACCCCGCTTCGCCCGCTGATGAGCCGTCATGCGGCTAACCACGGTAGCTATGCAGAGCGCATGGCAACTCATGACATCGACTGAGGCATCCATGAGCAGTGAATCGCACGCAGCGACCGTCACCGAACCCGGCAGGCCCGGCAGTACCTATTCCGACGGCCCGGCATGGCATGCATTCGGCGTCAGCCGCGCCGCCTACCACGTAGTGCCGCGACGCACCCTGCAGTCGATGCCGGTCGAGTGGCAGGCGCGCTTTGTCGCGCTGATGGAGGAGGCACGCGAAGTGCTGCCGGATGAGGCGTTCCCTGAGTACCAGGTGATTCGCATCGAAGGCGGCAAGTTCGCATCGGACCCCAATCGCCGCTACCGCCACGCCGCGCCCTTCCCCCTTCGCACCGCTAGCGCCGAGCAGGCGTGCCAGGTAGCGCCGCTCGCTGGCGCCTTCGTTAACACCGACACCCAATTCAAGCAGGCCCGCCGATGACCACGACCCTCACGCTTCTTCCCACGAACTGCCCCGTTCTGCGCGACGCATTCGACACGATCACCGCGATTGCAGTCGAGGCCGTATGGCTGCCGAACCAGGCGAAGGCCATCACGGTCGCCCAGGCGCAGACCGCGTTGCGTGACCTGCATCATCGCCTTCCCCGGCAGCAGGATCTGCGGGTGTTCGAAGCCCCCGTAGCTGCGTATGTCTCGACGCTGCGTAGCAGCCTGCAGGACGGCGACACGCCGCTCTGCGATACCACCCGTGCCCGGCTGGCGCAGGCGACCGAATTGCTGGAGCTGGTCAGGAATCAGACACGCACCGTGGTCGATCCGGCCGACCCGTGGCGCGGCAAGTACCACCCCAGTCGCCTCCCGGCGCGCAACGCCGAAGGCGAGATCCCGTGCCATCCGGATGTGCCGTTGTGGGCTGACGGTCGCGAGGTGTCGCTGCGGCCGTTGTTCCTCGCCCAAGGCTTCGACCTGGTCGTGGTCGAGGGCGCGTTTTCCGAAGAGTGCATCGGATCGGGCGTTTACAGCGCCACACAGGAACTGCACGACTGGAACCCGGAGGCACCAGGAGACGATTGGCGCCTGGCCTGGCTTGGCGAGACGGAAGACGGCCTCGCTGCCTGGTACGTGCGGCCACTGGCAATCGCCGCAATGAACACGCCGACCGCTGCCCCCTCCCGATCGGACGCAACTTAATGGACCCCACGCTAAGCGATCGGCACCACCGATACCGCGTCAGGGCTGGCAGAGCAAAGGCCGCACTTTACGCCCGCGTGATCGAGAACAAACGCTACACGATGCGACAGATCGCCGACGAACTAGGCGTGTCGATGACCACTGCAGACACGCGGGTGAAGCGTGGCCCCCATCCCCTCACTTGGGAGTCGCTGCGCCTTGCGCGGCTTCCCGCCAACAGCAAGGACATGCAGGCATGAGCACTGACAAGACCCTGGCGGACGTGCAGCCCGGTGGGAGGGTGAGGCTGGGGAATCTGGCCGAGAGGGCGCGGTTTGAGGCGTGGGTGAAGAACCACGTTTCCTCTTTGGCACGCGCGGCAGATGGGGCGTATGCAAGCAACCTCACGCATGCCCTGTGGTGCGCATGGCAAGCCGCCCTCTCCGCCCAGCCCTCCCCGGGTGGTCAGGGGGATGCTCGCTTGCTGGCCGATGTAGTCGAACGCATCGCAACCGCCAAGGCGCTCGGTTATGAGGATGACATTGGCGTGGGCATTGGCCTGCTGCAATGCGTCCGATCAGCCCTCGCCGCCCGCCAGCCGGTGGGGGAGCCGGTGGGGGAAGGCTGGTCGGGCTGGGCCACGCAGTATCCCGGCATGATGCCGAAGCTCTACGGCGCACGCGAAATCGCCGAGCTGAACTATCACCCGGACGAAGGCCAGCGCCTGATCTTCCTGACGGAGCAGCCCGCGCAGGCCGTGGACCTGGTGCAGTTCCGTGAGCCGGTTGAATGCTGGGTTCGCAGCATCAGCATCATCGCCGACAACGAACAGGAGGATGCCGAAGAACGCCGGGCAGCGCGTGACTTGATTCGGCGCGGCGACTGGCTGCTGGCCCTGATCGACAGCCAGGCGGTGAGCAATGGCTAACGTCTACAACTACCGCGAGATGCGATCAGCTGTGCTAGGTCTTTGGCATCGCAACAAGGGCTTTCATCAAGGACAGCTCTGCTCGATCAACCAAAGCGAGAGCTTCGCGAAGCGCCTCATCTATGCTGCCGAACATCAGTTCCCAGTTGCGGTCGCCTTCTGGAACCGCGAAGACCTCCGCGCCAGTTTGAAAGTGTCGAACCGATTCCATCGCACGTGCCAGAGTTGCCGCGAGATCGAGGTCCACAGCTGGCCACTTACTCATATCAAGCTCTCTCGTCGTAAGAACGTCGAGAGACCTGGCCTTCGCCAAGAGTTCCATACGAGCAGACTCATCCCGCTGGAGAAGCTCTTGTGCGGCCCACGCGGCCCCTTGCTCCTCGTGAAGCGGAAATCGATCTCGGATGGAAACCAACTTAACCAGGACAGTAAGCACGTCCCCTCGATACGCGAGCGCAAAAAGTGCGTTCGCTTTTCGTCTGATCAGCAGTCGCTGCACGGATGGCGCAAAAATCGCCGTGAAAACTGCCGCAACGGTTCCTATTGCCGCCCAAGCATTCCAGTTCACCGCACATGTTTCGCCAAGCCACCAGCACTGACTGACGCCGTCCAGCATGCTCATTCCCTGATCCCCCTGTGGACTAGCGGGCATTCTGCCATGCCAATGCGGCCGGAGGTGCCCGCCCATGGCTGACCAGCTGCTCACCGCTGCAATGGTCCACTTGTTCGCCCCGGCCTTCTTCCTGGCCGGCATCGCCACCCTGTGGGCGATCAGCCGCGCATGTCGCGCAGCGCGGAATGGGCTGCGCTGGTGCTGGCGGAGGGTGGCCGCATGATCCACACCGGAGACTGCCTGGAAGTAATGCGCGGGATGGCCGACAACTCGGTCGACGCCATCGTGACCGATCCGCCCTACGGCCTGTCATTCATGGGCAAGCGCTGGGATTACGACGTGCCCAGCACCGAGGTGTGGGCTGAGTGCCTGCGCGTGTTGAAGCCAGGCGGCCACCTGCTTGCCTTCGCCTGCACCCGCACACAGCACCGAATGGCCGTGCGCATCGAGGATGCCGGCTTCGACATCCGCGACATGATCGCGTGGGTCTACGGCAGCGGCTTTCCGAAGTCGCACAACGGCCCCTGGGGCGGCACCGCCCTGAAGCCCGCTCTCGAGCCGATCACCGTCGCCCGCAAGCCGCTCGAAGGAACCGTGGAGGCGAACTGGCGTGAGCATGGAACCGGCGCACTCAACACGGAAGACTGCGGTGTCGGAGCCAAGTTCAGCGAGGGCGGCCGCTGGCCGGCCAACCTGATCCACGACGGCAGCGAGGACGTGCTTGCGACGTTCCCAGCTGCACCGGGCCAGCAGGGTGACCTCCGAGGCCACTCCCGTGATCGCGTGTCGCTCGGCATCTATGGCGACATGGGCGCCGCTCGCGACGCAATCGCTCGGGCTGACAGCGGCGGCGCGACACGCTTCTTCTACTGCGCCAAGGCCAGCAAGGAAGACCGCGATGCTGGCCTGGAGGGATTCAAGAAGTCGGCCGCCGGCATGGTGTCCAACACCAGCGGGCAGCACATGACCCGCCGCGATGAGGGTTACCAGGTCGCTCCGCGAGCGAACAACCACCCCACCGTCAAGCCGACCGATCTCATGCGCTACCTGTGCCGCCTCGTCACTCCCGCCGGCGGCCTGGTGCTGGATCCGTTCATGGGCAGCGGCAGCACGGGCAAAGCCGCAGTACTCGAAGGTTTCCAGTTCGTCGGCATCGAGCAGGATCCCGTCTACGCCGCGATCGCCGAGGCACGCATCCGCGTTGCACAGCCCGGGCTGCCATTGGGAGCAATCGCATGAACACCGCCACCGAGCAGCTGCGCGCTGCGCTGGCCACGAACTGAAGGAGGACACCATGGCTACGAACAAGACGCGCGAGATCACTGTCGCGGAACTGCATGCCGACCTGCAACCAATCGAAGTCGTCGCAGTGCGCACCAGCTTGGGCCACTCGTCGATCTATCGCCGCGTGAAGGAAGGCACGTTCCCGAAGTCGTACAAGATCGGCGCACGTGCGGTATGGTTGAAAGAGGACATCGACCGTTTCATCGCTTCGATCACGCATCCACAGAATGTGGGTCAAAGCATGGGACGGGCGGCCTAGAAACGAAAAAAGCCCCTGGAAACAGGGGCTTAGGAATTACCTTGGCGGAGAGAGTGGGATTCGAACCCACGGAAGGTTTAACCCTTCGCCGGTTTTCAAGACCGGTGCCTTAAACCGCTCGGCCATCTCTCCAATCGGGTCCCGGTCGCCCGGGCAGCGCCGTATTCTCGCACGTGAAGGGCATTTGCCCAAGACCACCTTGCCCCTGCCCTCCGCATCCGGCACGGTGGGGGCCTTCACCGCACTCGGAGCCGCCATGGCCCATCTCGATCTGGCCAACCTGCGCACCTGCCTGCTGGACGACACCCAGCTGGCCGCTGTGGCCCTGCACCGCACCTTCGCCGGGCACCTGCCGGTCAGCAGCGGGCACGTGGTGGTCTGCGATCCGCTGGTGCAGGCCGAGGCGCCTGCGCTGGCCGACTACACCGCCCCGCTGGGCCGGCATCCGGTCGAGATCATCGTGCACAGCGGCCGCCCGGCGTTGGCCGTGGTCTGGTTCAAGCCACGCGAAGCTCTCACCGCGACCGCCCTGCACTGGCAGATGGCGCGCTGGACCACGCAGGACCTGACCGGACTGGATGAGGACAGCTTCATCGGCTACCCGGTCGACGCTGGCATCGGTTGCTTCATGGACACCGACACCCAGCAGGCGCTGCTGGCCCTGATCGAACGGGCCGATGGCGACGAAGACGGTGAATGGTCGGATGCACTGATCGACCACGATGGCCTGGATGAAGGCGCCGAATATCGCCCCTGGGGCGAGGACTCGCCGCACGGCCTGGTGGTGTTCACCAGCGGCTGGGGCGACGGTGTCTATCCCAGCTACTGGGCGCTGGATACGTCCGGCATTCCGGTCGCCCTGGTCACCGATTTCCTGTGCATCCAGGGCGGCGACGGGCGCGACGAGCGCGAGATTGCCGACCAGGCCTATCGCGACAACCTGCCAGCTGCGGAAGCCGAGGCGCTGGCGCGGCTGGTGGCTGCAGTAGAACGAGACGACGCGGAGGCATTGCAAACCCTGTTGGAGGATGCGCCGCAGCGCGCCAACCTGATCGAACCGGGCTGTGGCGGCACCGCCCTGTACGAGGCGATCCGCCTGGACCGTCCGCAGGCATTGCGGGTGCTGTTGCAGGGCGGCGCATTGCCGGCAATGCCCGAACGCCTGCACATGAGCAAGGTGACCAGCTATCTGGACTATGCGCGATTCCTGAAGAAGCCACGCAGCGCGGAGCTGATGGCGGTGCTGGAAGCGCCCGTCGTTGCAGCCGGACCGCCAGCGGCCGCACCGCGACGCCGTAGTTTCTGGGACCGGCTGTTCGGCCGGAACTGATCGGCGCCGGAATACAGCAACGCCGGGCATGGCCCGGCGCTACCTTCGCGCCTTCTCAGCCGGCATCCACCGCCAGCGCACCCAGTGCACTGGCCTTGATCCGCTCCTTGGCCTTTTCACAGGCGCCACCGCAATCCAGGCGCGAGGCCTCCAGCTGCGGCGGCAGGTGCTCGGCCAGGAAGTCGATGAACACGCGCACCGCCGGCAGCAGGCCGCGGCGCGAGGCGAACACGGCGTGGCACACGCCCTGCGGCAGCGACCAGTCCGGCAGCACCACTTCCAGCTCGCCATTACGCACAGCGTCGGCGCACACGGTTTCCGGCAGCATGGTGATGCCGAAACCGTCCTTCACCATGCTCTGCAGCAGCGGGAAGTCGAAGCCGGCCACGCGCGGCTGCAGGTCGACCCGGCGCACTTCGCCTTCCGGGCCATGCAGTTCCCAGCGCTGGCGGGCTTCGTCTTCGCTGATGCTGAGGGTGACGTGCTGGGTCAGCTCTTCCGGGTCCTTGGGGCGGCCGGCGCGGTCGAGGTACTTCGGGCTGGCCACCAGCAGTTCCTGCACCTGGCCGAAGCTGCGCATCACCAGGCTGCCGTCGTCGTCCAGGCGCGAACGCACCCGCAGGGCCACGTCGTAGCCTTCGTTGATGATGTCCACGCGGCGGTTGCTGATGTTCAGCTGCAGCCGCACCTTGGGATACTGCTCAAGGAACTTGGGCAGCAGCTTGGGCAGCTGCATCTGCGCCAGTGACACCGGCACGCTGGCGCGCACCACGCCGCGCGGTTCCGCGCTGAGGCGGTCCACTACTTCGCGTGCGGCCTGCGCTTCGGCCAGCATCGTCTGCGCATGCCGGTGCACGCTGGTGCCGACGTCGGTGACCGCGAAACGGCGCGTGGAGCGCTGCAGCAGGCGCACGCCCAGGTCGGTTTCCAGCTGGCTGATGCGGCGGCTCAGTCGCGACTTGGGGATGCCCAAAGCGCGCTCGGCGGCGGCGAATCCGCCGTGGTCGACCACCATCGCGAAGTAGTACAAGTCATTCAGGTCATGCATGCCCGAGTTCCATATCTAGAACAATACGTGGCATTCAATCACCTTTATTCCGCCTTTGCAACAACCTATCGTTCTCTCCGTCGGCGGGGCCACCCCGCCCCTTCCTCCCAGAACATAGGTGACTGCCATGAAGCTTCTGCATCTCGACGCCAGCGTGCTTGGCGACAACTCCGTCTCGCGCCAGCTGTCGGCCGCCGTGGTCGCCCGCCTCGCCAGCCAGATCAACGGCCTGCAGGTCGATTATCGCGATCTTGACGCCAATCCGGTACCGCACCTGCGCAGCAGCTCGCTGGCCAAGACCGACGCCGCTGAAGCGACCGATGCTGAACAGGTGATGCAGCAGTTCCTGGAGGCCGACATCGTGGTGATCGGCGCGCCGATGTACAACTTCAGCATCCCATCCACGTTGAAGGCCTGGATCGACCGCGTGGCCGTGGCCGGCCGCACCTTCAAGTACACCGAGAACGGCCCGGTGGGCCTGGCCGGTGGCAAGCGGGTGATCATCGCCAGCAGCCGTGGCGGCATCTATACCGACTCGCCGGCCGACTTCCAGGAGCCGTTCCTGCGTCAGGTGTTCGCCTTCATGGGCATCAACGAAGTCGAGTTCGTGCGCGCCGAGGGCATCGCCTACTCGCCGCAGCACCGTGAAGACGCCATCGCCGGTGCGCTGGCGGCGCTGCCGTCGCACGAAGCGGCCGAAGCCGTCGCGGCGTAACGCGCTCCAACGTTCGGCGCCCCTCTCTCCTCGTCTGGGCGCTGAACGCGGGCCGGGATCCCCTCCCCCTCCCGGCCCACCCTGGCGGCCCCGCTGTGCGGGGCCGTTTTCTTTTGCGGCGCGCTAGGCTGGGGGCATGAACTACATCGTGACGGCTGCGCACCGCAGCGAATTTCCGCACCCGATCATCCTGCGCCGCGGCCAGGCGCTGGTGGTGGGCGAACGTTATGAAGGCCCGGAGGGCTGGGACGACTGGTTCCTCTGCGAGGCCGAGGGGCAGCAGCCCGGATTCGTGCCGGCGCCGGTGATCGGCCGCGATGCGCAGGGTGGCGCGTTTGCCACGCAGGATTACTGCGCGCGCGAACTGGATGTGGACCCCGGGCAGACGCTGCGCGGGATGCACACGCTCAATGGCTGGGCATGGTGCGTGCCGGAGAACGGCGAACCGGGATGGGTGCCGCTGGAGAAGCTGCGGGCCATAAAGGAGAGCCGAGCATAGGCTCGGCTCTACACAGATCTGTAGCGCCCGAGCCCATGCTCGGGCGGCGGCGCGCAGCGCCGGCTATCAGCCAATGGTTTCCAGGCCACCCATGTACGGGCGCAGGGCCTCCGGCACGGTGATGCTGCCGTCGGCGTTCTGGTAGTTCTCCATCACCGCGATCATCGCGCGGCCAACGGCCACGCCCGAGCCGTTCAGCGTGTGCGCCAGCTCCGGCTTGCCGGTGGCCGGGTTGCGCCAGCGCGCCTGCATGCGGCGGGCCTGGAAGTCACCACAGTTCGAGCACGAGGAAATCTCGCGGTAGGTTTCCTGCGACGGCAGCCAGACTTCCAGGTCGTAGGTCTTCACCGCCGAGAAGCCCATGTCGCCGGTGCACAGCAGCACCTTGCGGTACGGCAGGCCCAGCTTTTCCAGCACCACTTCGGCGCAGCGGGTCATGCGCTGGTGTTCGGCGTCGCTGTCTTCCGGGCGGCTGATCGAGACCAGCTCGACCTTCTCGAACTGATGCTGGCGGATCATGCCGCGCACGTCGCGGCCACCGCTGCCGGCCTCGGCACGGAAGCACATCGAGTGGGCGGTCATGCGCAGCGGCAGGCGCTCGGCGTCGACGATCTCATCGCGCACGATGTTGGTCAGCGGCACTTCCGAGGTCGGGATCAGGTAACGCGTGGAGTCGCCCACGGCGGTCTTGAACAGGTCGTCCTCGAACTTCGGCAGCTGGCTGGTGCCGCGCAGCGAGTCGGCGTTGACCAGCAGCGGCACGTTGGTCTCCTCGTAGCCGTGCTCGCCGGTGTGCAGGTCGACCATGAACTGGGCCAGGGCGCGGTGCAGGCGCGCGATCGGGCCACGCAGCACGGTGAAGCGCGAACCGGACAGCTTGGCCGCGGTCTCGCCGTCCAGCCAGCCGTTGCGGGCGCCCAGTTCGACGTGGTCGAGCACCTTGAAATCGAACTGGCGCGGGGTACCCCAGCGCGCCTGCTCGACGTTGTCGTTCTCGTCGGCACCGGCCGGCACGTCGTCGGCCGGCAGGTTCGGAATGCCCATCGAGATCGCTTCGATCTTCTCGCGCAGTTCGTCCAGCGCCACTTCCGAGGCCTTCAGCTCGTCGGCGAAGGCAGCGACCTCGGCCATGATGGCCGAGACGTCCTCGCCCTTGGCCTTGGCCTGGCCGATGGCCTTGGAACGGCTGTTGCGCAGGCTCTGCAGCTCCTGGGTCCGCACCTGGATGCGCTTGCGATCCGCCTCCAGGGTCTCCAGGGCAGACACGTCGAGCTCGAAGCCGCGGCTGGTGCGCAGGCGTTCGGCGAGGTCGGCGGGCTGGTGGCGGAGCAGGGCTGGATCAAGCATGGCAGGTGTCGTGGTGGGTATCAGGGATGGGATTATCGCTTGTTATACGGTTTTCTGCCGCCCGGTTCATTCCTGGCGTGGCAGAATCGGGCTATTCCGTACTGGTCCGGTCCATGTCTGCACCCCGCTCGTCGTCCGCCAAGTCGTTCACTGTGCATATCCCGCGCAACGCCCTGAAGATCGCCGGCATCGCCTTCGGCGTGGGCGTGCTGTTGTTCGTGCTGGTCTGGTTGACCGGCCGCGACAAGGAGTTCTTCCGTGCCGATCCGGCCGCGCAGACCCCGCAGGAGACCGCGCAGGTGGAACCGCTGCCGGAACCGCTGGCCGCCGCCGCAGGCTCCAGCGACATGCCCGATGCCAAGCCGGCCCCGGTAGAGGACGACGCCCCGAAGCTGGTCGAAACCGCCCCGCCGCCGCCGGCGCCCACCGCTGAACCGGCCCCGGCCACGCCGAGCCCTGCGCCAGCCGCCACCGGCAACAGCCAGCCGATGCCGATTGCCGGCCAGTCGCCGCCGCCGGCCTACCCGGCCGCGGCCCTGCGCGCGGGCGAGACCGGCAGCGTGGTGGTGCGCGTGGACGTGGATGCCACCGGCTACCCGAACAATGCCACGGTCATCCAGCGCAGCGGCTCACGCGAGCTCGACCGTGCCGCCACCGACGCCGTGCGCCGCTGGCGCTTCACCCCGGCGCAGAGCAACGGCCAGGCCGTACCGGGCAGCATTGAAGTGCCGTTCGACTTCAAGACCCAGTAACTGAACGTTTCCCGGCAGGCAACCTGAACCCTGCCGGTGACGTTGACGCAACGCTGACACTTCCCGCCACTGGCCCGCGCAACACTCTCCCCGTCGTCCATTGACGGAAGGAGTTTGCGATGACCGCCACCACCCACGAAGACCTTCATTCGCCGCAGCTGCAGCAAGACGCCAGCGAACAGCACAAGCCCACGTCGCCCTGGATGTGGATCGCGCTGATCGTGGCGATGTTTGCCGCCGCGCTGCTCTGGCTGCGTCACTCGAATCAGGAAGACGTGGCGCCGGCACCGGTCGGCGAGCGCATGCTGCCCGTCCCCGAGCAGGCGCCGGTGGCCGACGCGCAGGAGCCGGCGGCCCGCCAGGCCGCACCGGTCGGCAACCAGCGCAAAGCCGCCCCTGCGGTACGCAATCGCGAGGCGCGCCCGCTGGCAGGCAACATCAAGCCGACCTACCCCGCCGCCGCGCTGCGTAATGGCGTACAGGGCAGCGTGATCGCCAGCCTGAATGTCGATAGCCGCGGCCAGGTGACCAATGCCGCGATTGTTTCGCGCAGCGGCGAACGCAGCCGTGACCTGGATCGCGCGGTGCTGAGCGCCGTGCAGAACTGGAAGTTCCAGCCGGCGATGCATGAAGGCCGTGCAGTGGCCAGTGTGGTGCGGGTCCCGGTGGATTTCCGTACCGAACAGCGTTGATCGCGGACGAGGGGTTCGTGATGTTTAGACGGAGGCTTCGGCCTCCGTCCTTTTATCTGGAGAGGCGTGCCAACCCAAGTTGGCACCTACCGGGCAATGCGATCCGCCGGGCATGGCCCGGCGCTCGCGATGCCGCTCAGGCCAGGTTGAAGCCGGCACTGCGCGCCAGGCCATCGAAGTCCGGGAAGGACGTGGCGACGTTGGCGATGTCGTTGATGCGCACTTCGCCGTCGCTGATCTGGCCGGCAATGGCGAATGCCATGGCGATGCGATGGTCGCCGTGGCTTTCGATGGTGCCACTCCCCAGCCGAGCCCCGCCATGCAGGGTGGCGCCATCCTCGGTCTCGTCCACCTGCATGCCCAGCGCGCGCAGGCCAGTGGCCATCGCCGCAAGACGATCGGATTCCTTCACCCGCAGTTCGGCAGCACCGCTCACCACGGTCTGGCCTTCGGCGGCGGCGGCGGCCACGAACAGCGCCGGGAACTCGTCGATCATGTCCGGCACCAGTGCCTCCGGAATGCGTGCGCCCTTCAGCGGGGCGTAGCGCACCACCAGATCGGCCACCGGCTCACCGCCCTGCTCGGCCGGATTCTCCTCGGTGATATCCGCCCCCATCAGGCGCAGCGCGTGCAGCAGGCCGGTGCGACGCGGATTCAGGCCGACCTGCTTCAGGCGCAGTTCGGAACCGGGAATGATGCTGGCGGCGACCAGGTAGAACGCCGCCGAGGAAAAATCGGCCGGCACCACGATGTCCGTGGCGCGCAGGCGCTGGCCGCCCCGCAGGCGCGCCTTGCCCGGCGAGAACTCGATGTCCACGCCGAACGCGGACAGCATGCGTTCGGTGTAGTCGCGGGTCGGGTGGGGTTCCACCACGCGGGTTTCGCCCTGCGCGTACAGGCCGGCCAGCAGCACGGCCGACTTGATCTGTGCGCTGGCCACCGGCGAGGCGAAGTCGATGCCATGCAGCGTCTGGCCGCCATGCACGTGCAGCGGCGGCGTGCCGTCGTCCTGGGTATCGATCCTTGCGCCCATCTGCGACAGCGGGCCGGTGACACGGCGCATCGGGCGGCCGGACAGCGACTCATCGCCGATCAGCGTGCAGTCGAACGCCTGGCCCGCCAGCAGGCCGGCCAGCAGGCGCATGCCGGTGCCGGCATTGCCGCAGTCCAGTGGTGCCTCCGGTGCTTTCAGGCCGTCGATACCCACACCATGCACGATGCGCTGCGACGGGCTGGGGGTTTCGATGCGCACACCCAGCTGGCTGAAGATGCGCGCGGTGGCGCGGGTGTCCTCGCCTTCCAGGAAGCCTTCGATATGCGAAGTGCCATCGGCCAGCGCGGCGAACATCACCGAGCGGTGCGAGACCGACTTGTCGCCGGGAATGGTCAGGCTGCCCTGCAGCGGCTGGCCCTTGCGGGCGATCCAGTGTTGCGCGTTGCTCATCGTTCGATCGTTCCGTAAACGCCGGCAGCGCCGGCGATGCATCAGGGAGCGGCGGCCAGGGCCGCCACAGCAGCACTCAGGGCACGGCCACCGGGTAGGAGCCCAGCACCTTGATCTGCGCCGAGTGCGCTTCCAGTTCGGCCAGCGCCGCCTGCATCGGCGCGTCGTCGATGTGGCCGGCCAGGTCGATGAAGAAGCCGTATTCCCACTTGCCGTGGTGCGACGGCCGCGACTCGATGCGGTTCATGCTGATGCCGTGGCGGGCGAACGGGCTGAGCACATCGAACAGCGCACCGGGCTTGTCATGGATGAACACCAGCACCGAGGTGCGGTCGTGGCCGGAGGTCGGGAAGATGTTGCGGCCCACCACCAGGAAGCGGGTGGTGTTGTCGGCATCATTCTGGATCGGCTTGGTGACCACCTTCTTCAGGCCGTATACGTGGCCGGCACTCTCGCCGCCGATGGCCGCTGCGTCGTCGGCGTTGCGCGCGCGACGCGCACCCTCGGCATTGCTCGAGACCGGAATCTTCTCGGCCTTCGGCAGGTTGGCGCGCAGCCACGCCGAGGTCTGCATGAACGACTGCGGATGCGCGTAGATGCGCTCGATGTCCTCGATGCGGCCGCTGCGCGACATCAGGAACTGCTGCACGCGCAGTTCCACTTCGCCACAGATCTTCAGGTTGGAGGTCAGGAACATGTCCAGGGTGATCTGGATGGTGCCCTGTCCCGAATTCTCCACCGGCACCACGCCGAAATCGGCGTTGCCCGCTTCCACTTCCTGGAACACTTCCTCGATGCTGGCCATCGGCAGGCCCAGCGCGGAGCGGCCGAAGTGCTTGAGCACGGCCTGCTGGCTGAAGGTGCCTTCCGGGCCGAGGTAGCCGATCTTCAGCGGCTCCTGCTGGGCCAGGCAGGCCGACATGATCTCGCGATAGACATGCACCAGCAGCTCGTCGCTGAGCGGGCCTTCATTGCGGTCCACCACCATGCGTAGCACCTGCGCTTCGCGCTCGGGGCGGTAGTAGTCGACAGCGGCGGCCAGCTTGCCCTTGGCCTTGCCGACCTGGTGGGCGAAGCGCGCGCGCTCGGCGATCAGGCTCTGGATGTCACGGTCGATCTGGTCGATCTTCGAGCGCACATCGGCCAGCGCCAGCGGTGCCAGGGTGGGTGCCGGGTTCGAGGCGGCCTTGGCCTTGCCCTTCGCCTTGCTGGGCGCGCTGTCCTTGGCCGGTTCGGCCTTCTTCGGCGCCTTCTTGCTGGATTTGCTGCTTGCCATCGGAATTCCTTGTTGCGGGACCCGCACCCGACGGTGCGCGCCGTTCATTGCTCAGCCGTGACGCTGCTGGAAATCGGCCATGAAGGCGACCAGCGCCTCGGCCCCGGCCAGCGGCATGGCGTTGTACAGCGAGGCACGGATGCCCCCGACCACCTTGTGTCCCTTCAGCGCCAGCAGGCCGGCAGCCTTGGCTTCGGCGACGAAGCGGGCATCAAGCCCGGCATCGGGCAGGAAGAACGGGATGTTCATCCGCGAGCGTGCCGCATGCGCGACCTCGTTCCGGTAGAAGCCGCCGGAGCCATCAATGGCGCCGTACACCAGTGCCGCCTTGGCGGCATTGCGCCTGGCGAATTCGGCCACGCCGCCTTCGGCCAGCATCCACTTGAACACCAGGCCGGCCAGGTACCAGTTCCAGGTCGGCGGGGTGTTGAGCATCGAATCGCGGGCGACATGCGAGCGGTAATCGAAGATGTCCGCGCGCGGCTGGCCAGTACGCTCGAGCAGATCGCGGCGGACGATCATCACTGCGATGCCGACCGGGCCCAGGTTCTTCTGCGCGCCGGCATAGATCACACCGTAGCGGCGTACATCCAGCGGCTCGCTGGCGATGGACGAGCTGAAGTCCGCCACCAGCGGCACATCGCCGGTATCCGGCACATCACGGAACTCGACGCCGTGGATGGTCTCGTTGGCGGTGATGTGCACATAGGCGGCGTCGGGCGAGAGCTGCCAGTCGGCGCGGGGCGGCAGCGTGCGATAGCCGTCGGGCTCGCTGCTGGCGGCAATGTTGACGTCGACGTAGACGCCGGCCTGCTTGACCGCAGTCTTTCCCCAATGGCCACTGACCACGTAGTCGGCGCGCTGGCCGGGGCTGGCGAAGTTGAGCGGGATCAGCGCCTGCTGGGTGGTGGCACCACCGGACAGGAACAGCACCGCGTAGTCGTCGGGGATATCGAGCAGGCGGCGCAGGTCGGCCTCGGCCTCGGCGGCCACGGACATGAATTCCGCGCCGCGATGGCTCATTTCCACGATCGAGGCACCACTACCGTGCCAGTCCAGCATTTCCGCCTGCGCCTGGCGCAGGACCGATTCCGGCAAGGTCGCAGGGCCGGCACTGAAGTTGAACGCGCGCGTCATGTCACACCTGTGGGGCAAGACCCCTAGTATGCCGCAGTGCACCAGCCTTGCGGCCTAGTGCGGCAAGGGAAATTTGGTTTCATTGGAATCCATTCGCCGCCGGCGTGGCGCCGGTAGTCGCCGACCTCGGTCGGCGTACGCCGTCAGGCGTCATGCCCGCCGAAAAAGCGTGCCGACCAAGGTCGGCACCCACCAGGGCGCGGACCCAGCGGATTCAGATCAGCAGCAAAGCCCCGGTAGTCGCCGACCTTGGTCGGCGTACGCCGTCAGGCGTCATGCCCGCCGAAAAAGCGTGCCGACCAAGGTCGGCACCTACCAAAGCCGTGTGCTGCCAGGCGTCAAGCCCGCCGACGGAGCGTGCCGACCAAGGTCGGCACCCACCACCGCGCGGACCCAGCGGATTCAGATCAGCGCGCGCCGAACCAGAGCAGCAGGCTGAGCAGTGCGGCCAGCAGCAGCGCACTCACCAGCAGCCACGGCCAGCGCCGGACCCTGCGCGGCGCGGCCGGCAGCACCGGCGCCTGCTCGGCCTCGTGGCTGGCGTCGTCCTCGGCGGGCAGCGGCCGCCGGCGCGGATCGTGCGGCACTTCCAGCACGAACCGGTGCTGGCCATCGAACACGACCTGGTCGCCGGCCTGCAGCCAGCAGTGGCGCACGGCCACGCCGTTGACCCGGGTACCGTCGGCGCTGCCGAGGTCGCGCAGCAGCACGCGCTCGCCGTGCACTTCCACGCGGGCATGCTGTTCGGCGAAGGCCGGGTCATCAATGGCGATGTCGGCCTCGTTGCCGCGGCCGATCAGGCGGGCCCGCGACAGGGTGAAACTGCGGCCATGGTGCAGGCCACCGACACCGCGCAGCAGTCGTTGCTGCTCGTCGCTGCCATCCTCGTTCTTCGGCGCAGGCGCCTGCAGCAGGCTCTCGACTTCGCCCTGCAGCACCATCTCCACGCCATCCACGTATACCGCATCGCCCGCGCGCAGCAGGGCCATCCGGCGCACCGGTCGACCATTGACGTGGATGCCGCGGATGCCATTGCCGACCTGCAGCCAGAGGCCGCGATCGTCCATGCAGAACTGGGCCAGCAGCAGGGCGCCGTGGCCGGCATCACCGAGCCGCACGCTGCCGTTGGCCTGGCGCACGATGCGCTGCACCCCGGGCCGCAGGGGCTGGTCGGGCTGTTGTTGCTGACTGAAGTGAACTAGCAGGTTCTGCACGCGGCGCAGCCTAGCAGGTTGGTCGCCAACGAAGAAGAACCCACGATGAGTGCTTGGCGCGGCGGCCCTTGATGCGCACAATGCTCGCCCTCTTTGATCATCCCCGCCCTGCGCCAGGAGCCTGCATGTCCACCATCGATGTCCGCCACGCCCACGCCCTGCCCGACGCACAGGCGCGCGCCGCGATCGAACAGGTCGCTGCCAAGCTGTCCGAGCGCTTCGGCCTGAAGTCGTCCTGGACCGCCGACGTCCTGAACTTCTCCGGCAGCGGTGTGGACGGTGCGATCGAACTGCAGCCGGGCGCCGTGCGCGTGACCGCCAAGCTCGGTTTCCTGCTGTCGGCGATGAAGGGCATGGTCGAAGGCGAGATCCAGCGCGTGCTGAAGGAAAAGCTGGGCTGAATCCTGGCGGCGGCCATCACGGCCGTGCAACGCCACCGCGCGCTACTCTCGGGGCAGGCCCAACTCCCACGGGAAGTGCGATGAACCACTACGAGAACGACGACCGCCGCAACGACGACGCCTCTTTCGGTGACCAGGCCGAGCGCTTCTCGCGCAAGCTCAGCGATTCGGCGCAACAGGTCTGGCTGGCCGGGCTGGGTGCGCTGGGGCGCGCGCAGGCCGAGGGCAGCCGCTTCTTCGACGGCCTGGTGAAGGAAGGCGAAGCCTGGGAAGCCCGCCGCCGTGAACGCAGCGGCGAACAGGGCCCGGGCTGGCGTGACAACGTCGAAACCTCACTGGACGAGGCCCGCGAGAAGGCCTCCGGCACCTGGAACAAGGTCGAGAAGGCCTTTGATGACCAGGTACAGGGCGTGCTCAAGCGCCTGCATGTACCCACTGCCGACGAGGTGACCGCGCTGGAAGCCCGCATCGATGCCCTGCACGCGCGCCTGGCCAGGCTGGAAAACCGGGCAGCTTCGGGTGCAGATGCCCCCGCCCCGGGCAGCCATCAATCGCCGGACAGCATTCCCTGAGCGCAATTGTTGCAATGCAATAAATTTTGATTGACAATCGCGAGCAACCCGCCAATCGCTTCGGCTGCCGTTTGTTCCCTCCCCTCACGGCTTCAGGATTGGCGGGTTTTTCGTGTCCGCCGTATACCGATCTGCGCGCTCCATCACGCTTCCTGTCAGGAACATCCTGACCCAGCCGGGCACCGCGACCTTTACACTGTCGCTCTCCGCTTTCGCCCCTTCCGCCCTACTCCTGCATGCTCCCCTGGATCCTGGCCCTGCTGTCGGCCCTGCTTACCTGTTCCCTGGCCGTTGTCTATCTGTGGTGGATCAAGCGGCGGCAGAAGGAGATGCAACTCGGCCTGCAGGCCCTGGCAGGCATGCACTGGCGCGAATTTTCGGTACTCGTCAAGCGCATGCTGCGCGAGCAGCGTGGCCTGCGCGAGCTGGTCGATCCGGCCGAAGATGCCCGCGAGCCGAGCAGCGACTTCCTGCTCAGCGATGGCCCCAATCAATGGCTGGTGTCGTGCAAGCACGGCCTGGCCTACCGCATCGGCACCGCCGCAGTGAACGAACTGGGTGCGGCCGCGCGTCTGGCCGGGGCCAAGGGCGGCGTGCTGCTGACTGAAGGCCGCATCGAGCGCGACGGCCGCAGCGCCGCCGAGAAGCAGGCGGTTGAAGTGCTCGACGGCCCGCGCCTGTGGCCGTTGCTGCAGCCTTACCTGCCCGGCGACATCGAAGCGCGCGTGCGCGCCAGCGCCCGGCACGAAGCGCTGCGCCGCATTGCCATTGCCGCACTGGGTGCGGCCACGCTGGGGCTGCTTGTCGGCCTGGGTCTGCAGGGCCTGCATGTGGACGAGGCCGCGCCGGTTGCTGCGGCACCGGTGGTGGCGACGCCTTCGGCCGCGCCTTCAGCCGCACCCGCCCCGATCGAAGCAGTCCCTGCGGCCGCCCCCGCTCCCACGCCTGCCGTCGCCCCCGCGACCGACGCGCGCAGCAATCCCGACCCCGATGCCGCCACGCTGGAGCGCTTCCAGGCCGATCTGGCCCGTGCCCTGGCCGGCAAGCCCGGCATCGCCAGCGGGGTCTGGCTGACCCGGCAGACGCTGGCGATCAACCGCACCGGCGAGCTGGAAAAGGTCTGGCCGCAGGTCTGCGAGGAAGTGCTGCACTACCCCGCCCTGCGCAACGTGCGCATCCAGCTCAACGCCCGCCCCGGCGTGGATGAGCCGGTGCGCTGGCGGCAGTGCGCCACGTACTGATGGGGCTGCATCCACGCGTGGCGTGGATTTACTGAACCCCGATGCGCGACCCCTTGGTAGCAACTGTCTTGTCAGGGGCAGCCGAGGGCCACCTCGGCGTCCCGCTTACGG
>NZ_JCACKF010000009.1:0-4288 GCF_059505245.1 Stenotrophomonas sp. | reverse complement strand
AGCCGCATCCATGCGGCTGACACCCCGCACTCCGACACCGCCCCGCCTCTGACAGTTTCCCGCGTGGTCCGTTGTAGAGCCGAGCCCATGCTCGGCTGCTCCTTGTTCAATCGTCGAGATATTCGATTTGGATGGAGATTCATCCACGCATGGCGTGGATCCACTGTGGCTGCCGATTGGGTCCGGCGCAGATCCCTTACACTGGCCGCCTTCTCATCCCAGCCCACCCGATGAACCTTCCCCTGCACTTCGGCCTGCTCGGCACCCTGGAAGCCGGCGCCATCGCCCTGCTGGTCGGGCTGCTGGTGTACTTCCTGTGGTCGCGACTGTGCCGGCTGCTGCACTGGTCGATGGGCCACGCCATCGGCTGGGCCTGCGTCATCTCGGTGGTGGCCTCCGCTGGCATCGATGCGTGGAAGCTGTTCTACATGGGCATCGTGCGACTGGAGTCACCGCTGTACGCGCGCCTGTTCCTGGCCACCATCCACGATCCGAACGAGCTTGGCAGTCGCGTGGTGCTGGAAATCGCCGGCGCGCTCGCCGGTGTCGCCTTGGGATGGGTGTTGTTCAGTTCGCGGTCATCGGAAAAAACCGTTGACTGACGCAGGTTTTTCGTTGCCTGCCGGTTAAATGCAGAGGCGTTGAATGCGCATCTTATGAGCTGCTCACTCCTCGCTAACCAGCGCGCTAAAGCATGCATGGATGCGAGTGGTTAATCGTGCGTGTGGAGGCCGGTCGCGGCCCAAAATCGATTCAGAAACGCGGTGGCAGGGTAGGTGCCGTGCGGAAACAACAGGCCGCGCAACACCACCCAATATGCAGGAGACACCCCTGATGACTATTCGCAACCGCAAGCCCCTGATCGCCCTGATCGTCGCCGCTGGCAGCGTGCTGGCCATTCCGGCGATGGCCCAGTCGGCCAAGCAGCAGGCCGCACATGCGCAGAATGAAGCGGCGCAGGCCCAGCAGGCGGCAGCACAGGCCGGGCAGGCGGCTGACCAGGCGACCGATGCGGCCGCAGCGGCCTCGGCGCAGGCCAACGGTGGTGGCCAGACCTGGGCCAGCATCGATACCGATGGCAACGGCACCATCAGCAAGACCGAGGCGCAGGTGAACGCCGGCCTGGCCCAGGTGTTCGACCAGGCCGATACCAACAAGGACGGCGAGCTGAGCGCCGACGAGTACAAGGCCTACGTGGCCGCGCAGCAGGCCGGTGCGGGTGCCGGCGCGGCGCAGGGCCGCTGATCCAGACCTGATTCGGGAAGACCGGTGCATGGGGACCCGGGCGGCTGCGGCCGCCCGGGTTTTTCTCGTCATCGCCACCCCTGTATCCTTGGCCGATGAACACGTCCACGCCTGCGCCGTCGCGCGCCATCGGCCTGGTCGGTTTTGACGGTGACGACACGCTGTGGAAGAGCGAGGACTACTACCGCAAGGCCGAGCAGGATTACCTTGACCTGCTGTCGCGCTATGTCGACGTGCACGACACCCAGACCGCGCGCCACCTGCTGGAAGTCCAGCAGCGCCACCTGGGCACCTTCGGCTACGGCGTGAAGAGCATGACCCTGTCGATGATCGAAGCGGCCATCGACATCACCGGCCAGCGCATCGAGGCCAAGGACATCCAGCGCATTCTGGATATCGGCCACGATACCCTGCGCCACCCGGTGGAACTGATCGATGGTGTGCGCGAAGCCGTGGCGGCCATCGCCGAGCACTACCCGGTAGTGCTGATCACCAAGGGCGATCTGTTCCACCAAGAGGCGAAGATCAAGGTCGCCAACCTGGCCGAGCTGTTCCCGCGCATCGAGATCGTCTCGGAGAAGGACCCGGAAACCTACGCCCGCGTGCTGGCCGAATTCGAACTGCCGATGCAGCGCTTCGTGATGGTCGGCAACTCGCTGCGCTCGGACATCGAGCCGGTGGTGACCCTGGGTGGCTGGGGCGTGCATACCCCGTACGCGGTGACCTGGGCCCATGAGACCCAGCACGGCGTGGCCGACGACGAACCGCGCATGGTCACCGCCGATACCGCCCACGACTGGCCGGCCGCACTGGCGGCGATCGAGGCCAAGGCCGCTGCGGCGGCCTGACAGGGCCCGGCAGCTGCGGCAGAATCGTGGCATGAACGTTCGACTGCGCGCGCTGTTGTTGTCCCTGCTGCTGGCGCCGGCCACCGTGCTGGCCCAGCAGACCGCCGAGCGTTCGGCTGCGTATGAGGTGGCAACCGGTGACCGCTGGATCGATGCCCAGTTGCAGGACATCAACCATTACGCCGAACGCTACCCCGATGCCTTCCTCGATGAAGTGTCGCGCTACGCCGATGTCCCCCGCGGCTACATCAATGCGCTGTTCACCACCCATGGCTGGCAGGCCGGGGATATCTATTTCGCCTGCTTCTGGGCCAAGGCCAGCGGCCAGACCTGCCGCGACAGCGTGCGCGCCTTCAGCCAGGACCCGGAGGGCGGCTGGGAAGCGGTGGTGAAGCGCATGCCGGCCAAGCCGGACAACCTGCATTACCGCGCTGTGCGGCATGCCATCGTGGCCAGCTACCAGCACTGGGACCGGCCGATCACCCTGGATGCCACCCTGAAGCGCCAGTTGAAGCGGTAGTGCCGGCCGTTGGCCGGCAACTGCACCCTTACAGGCATCAGGAGGTTGCCGGCCAGCGGCCGGCACTACCCGGCCATGTTGCTCTGCGTATCGCCGCCGCCGCGCGCTCCGGCGACAATACGGGTCCGAGCTGTTCCCCGTTCCCGTAATCGAGTGACTGATGAGCGCCTCTTTCGTTTCGCCTGATGTGATCCGCCGCCTGTTCGCGCAGGCCATGTCCCGCATGTACCGCACCGAAGTGCCGCTGTACGGCACGCTGGTGGAACTGGTGGAGCGGATCAACGCGCAGGTGCTTGCCCAGGACCCGGCACTGGCCGCGCAGCTGCAGCGCAACGACGAGCGTGCGCGCCTGGACGAAGAGCGCCATGGCGCGATCCGCGTCGGCACCGCGCAGGAGCTGGCGACGCTGCGCCGCCTGTTCGCGGTGATGGGCATGTACCCGGTCGGCTACTACGACCTGTCGGTAGCCGGCGTGCCGGTGCACTCCACCGCGTTCCGCCCGCTGACCGGCGCCGCGCTGGCGCAGAATCCGTTCCGCGTGTTCACCTCGCTGCTGCGCCTGGAGCTGATCGAAGACGAAACCCTGCGTGCCGAGTCGGCGAAGATCCTGGCACGCCGCCGCATTTTCACCGACGGCGCACTGGCGCTGATCGACCAGGCCGAGCGTGACGGTGGCCTGTCGCAGGCCGACGCCGAGCGCTTCGTCGACGAAGCACTGGAAACCTTCCGCTGGCACGGCGATGCCACGGTCGATCTGCCGACCTACCACGCGCTGCACAATGCGCACCGCCTGGTGGCCGACGTGGTCAGTTTCCGTGGCCCGCACATCAACCACCTGACCCCGCGCACGCTGGACATCGACGCGGCGCAGGCGGCAATGATCGAGCACGGCATGGCGGCCAAGGCGGTGATCGAAGGGCCGCCGCGCCGCGCCTGCCCGATCCTGCTGCGCCAGACCAGCTTCAAGGCGCTGGAAGAGGCCGTGCATTTCCCGGATGCGGACGGTGGCGATGCCGGCACCCATACCGCGCGCTTCGGCGAGATCGAACAACGCGGCCTTGCGCTGACCCCGAAGGGCCGCGCGCTGTACGACCAGCTGCTGTCGCAGGCACGCGATGCCGGTGGCGAAGGCAGCACCGGCGGCGACTACGGCCAGCGCCTGCAGGCGGTGTTCGCCAGCTTCCCGGATGACCATGACACGCTGCGCCAGGAAGGCCTGGGCTACTACCGCTACCAGCTGACCGACGCCGGCCGCGCCGCGCCGGAACGCGTGGCCGATCTGCCTGCCGAAGTGCTGGTGGCCGCCGGCCTGGCCACGGCCGATCCGATCGTCTACGAGGATTTCCTGCCGGTCAGTGCCGCGGGCATCTTCCAGTCGAACCTGGGCGGCGAAGAACAGCGCGCGTATGCCGCGCACGCCAACCGCGAGGCTTTCGAGCAGGCGCTGGGCGTGGCGGTGAATGACGAGTTCGAGATCTACGAGCGGCTGCAGGCCGAATCGCTGGCGGCGCTGCGCACCGCGTGAAGGTAGAGCCGGCCGCTGGCCGGGCGCACCGCGTGAGGTAGAGCCGGGCGCGGGGGGGGGGGGGGGGGTGCCGGCCCCCCCCCCCCGCTAACCCCGGGCGGGACCCCGCGGGCCCCCAGACAACGGCCCGGGGGCACGCGGCGCGGGGGC
>NZ_JCACKF010000008.1:48582-179017 GCF_059505245.1 Stenotrophomonas sp. | reverse complement strand
GGCTGCCAAGCCTCCAGGGACGGATTCACGGCGTCCCCCGCGTACCCAACCCGACCGGCCCACCCGCGGCTTCTGCTTTCCGCAGCCACCCAGACACCACCCACGAGGGGCTGCGCCGTTGGCTGGAAACCCTATCCCCCGTGCACGGGCCGGTGCCCGCGCACCGCCATCACCAGCCCGATACCCGCCAGCAGCGACACCGCCGAGGTACCGCCATAGCTGATCAACGGCATCGGAATGCCCACCACCGGCAGCAGGCCGGAAATCATTCCGCCGTTCACCAGCACGTAGACGAAGAACGCCAGCCCCAGGCTGCCGGCCAGCAACCGTGCATGCGTGTCGCGCGCGTGCACGGCAATCCACAGGCAACGCCCGACCACGAACAGGTACAGCGCGAACAGCGTCGCCACGCCGATCCAGCCGAACTCTTCGGCCAGCACCGAAAACGCGAAGTCGGTGGTGTATTCGGGGAGGAAATCCAGCGTGGCCTGGGTGCCCTGCCCCCAGCCGCGTCCCTGCCATCCCCCGGAGCCGATCGCGATGCGTGACTGCAGGATGTTCCAGCCGGTGCCCAGGGGGTCGGCCGCCGGGTCGAGGAAGGTCAACACACGATCCTTCTGGTACTGACGCAGCAGACCGAACCACGCCAGCGGCGCGGCCACTGCCAGCCCCGCCGCGCCGGTCGCCACCCAGCCCCAGTGCAGGCCCGCCAGCAACAACGCGAACACGCCGCTGGCGGTGACCAGCGTGGCGGTGCCGAGGTTGGGCTGCATCAGGATCAACACCGCCGGCGCGCCGATCAGCACCGCGGCGGTCAGTACCGTGCGCGGCGACGGCGGCAGCGGTTGCCGGTGCAGGTACCAGGCCATCATCAACGGCAGGCTGAGCTTGAGCAGCTCCGACGGTTGCAGGTAGAACACGCCGAGGTTGAGCCAGCGCTGCCCATATTTGCCGGTGCCGATCACATACACCGCCATCAGCGGCAGCATCGACAGCGCGTACAACGCTGGTGTCCACGCGCGCAGGCGCAGCAGCGAAACACGTGACAGCAGCCACATCGCCAGCAGTCCACCCGCAAAGCGCGCCGCCTGCCCGGCCACCGGCCCGGACACACTGTGCAGCACCGCCAGGCCCGCGCCCATCAGGATCAGCAATGCGACCAGCAACGGCAGATCGATCGTGCGCACTGCCTCACGGCAGCCGCCAAACAGTCGTTTCCATTCCACGCGCAGCACGCTAGCAACGGGCGCTTGCGTGAAGCTGTCAGGGTGCTTCTGATCTCCGTAGCCGGGCTGTGGGGTCAGCTCCCTTTTCCCTGTGGAAAAAGGGATCTGACCCCGACGCCGTACTCAGCCGTAGCCGCCGTGCACCGGGTTGTGACTGCGCACCGCCATCACCAATCCGAAGCCGGCCAGCAGTGACACCGCCGAGGTGCCGCCGTAGCTGATCAGCGGCATCGGCACGCCCACCACCGGCAGCAGGCCGGAAATCATCCCGCCGTTCACCAGCACATAGACGAAGAACGCCAGGCCGGTGGCGCCGGCCAGCAGGCGCGAATACGAATCGCGCGACTGGCTGGCGATCCACAGGCAGCGCCCGATCACCACCAGGTACAGCGCCAGCACGGTGGCCACGCCGATCCAGCCGAACTCCTCGCTCAGCACCGAGAACGCGAAGTCGGTGGTCTGTTCGGGAATGAAGTTCAGGTGCGACTGCGAGCCCTCGCCCCAGCCCTTGCCATCGAAGCCGCCGGAACCGATCGCGATCTTCGACTGGATGATGTTCCACCCGGCCCCCAGCGCATCCATCTCCGGGTCCAGGAACATCATGATGCGGTCCTTCTGGTACGGCCGCAGCAACCAGAACCAGGCCACCGGCGCGACCGCGGCCACGCCACCCACACCCAGGCCAACCCACCACCACGGCAGGCCGGCCAACAACAGCACGAACACGCCACTGGCGGCGATCAGCACACCAGTACCGAAGTCCGGCTGCAGCATCACCAGGCCAGTGGGCACGCCGATGATGACCAGGGCCACGAGCACGGTGTTGAAGCGCGGCGGCAGCGGCATCTTGTGCAGGTACCAGGCCACCATCATCGGCAGGCTGACCTTCAGCAGCTCGGCCGGCTGCAGGTAGAAGAACTTCAGGTCCAGCCACTGCCGGCCGTACTTGCCGGTGCCCAGCACGAACACCGCCAGCAACGGGATCATCGAGATCGCGTAGATCATCGGCGTAGCCGAGCGGATGCGCAGGATCGGCACCCGCGAGATGCCCCACAGCGCGGCCATGCCCACGGCGAAGCGCGCGCCCTGGGCCATCACCAGGCTGTCGCCACCGGCGCTCTTCAGGGTGGCCAGGCCGATCACCATCAGCGTCCCCAGGGCCAGGCACAGCACCCAGTCAAGCGTGCTGAAGAAGCGGCGCAGCATGTCGCCGGCCCAGCGCAGGAACACTCTCATCGTACGGGCTCCGCGACGGTCGGGCGTGGCGTGGCGGGCAACACGGCGGCGGCCGGCGTACCCGGCTGCGGTGCGGGTACAGGTTCCGGCGCCGGCACGCCGACCAGCACCGGATGTTCACCCAGCTGCGCCGCGGCGAGGTCGCCAGCCTGGCGCGCGCCGGCATCTTCGTTGTCGAACGCGGTGGCGCCGATGGCGGTGGTGCCGCGCTCGCTGTCCAGCGGCTGCATGCCCTCGGGCATCTTGCCCAGCAGGTAGGCATCGAACACCTTGCGGGCGATCGGCGCAGCAGCCGAACCACCATAGCCACCGCCTTCCACTGCCACCGCGATCGCGATCACCGGGTTTTCGACCGGCGCGAAGCCGACGAACAGCGCGCGGTGGCGCAGGTGCATCGGCAGGCTCTTCGGGTTCACCGCTGCGGTGCCCTTGCGGCTGATGACCTGCGCGGTACCGGTCTTGCCGGCCATCACGTACGGCGCACCGACCGCCACGCGCCAGCCGCTGCCGCCCGGCCGCATGGTCGCCATCATGCCCTCGCGCACCGCCTGCACGTTGTTGGGGTTGGGGCTGACCGGCTTGCTCTCGCCGGGCGGCGTCGCGGTCCAGTCGCTGTCGAAGCCGTCGCGCTGCTGGATCACCAGGTGCGGGGTGCGCAGCTGCCCGTCGGCCAGCGCGCTGACGCCGCGCGCCAACTGCAGCGGGGTGACCTTCCAGTCGCCCTGGCCGATGCTGATGTTGACCGTATCGCCGGGGTACCAGGCTTCCTTGCGGGTCTTCCGCTTGTAGGCCGGCGACGGCAGGATGCCGCCGATTTCGCCGGTGAGGTCGATACCGGTCGGCTGGCCGAAGCCGTAGTACTCCATGTAATGGTCGAAGCGCTCGATGCCCAGGTCCAGCGCCAGCTTGTAGTAGTAGGTGTTGACCGATTCGGCGATGGACTTGCGCAGGTCGGTCCAGCCATGGCCGCCACGGTGGGCGTCACCCCAGCCGCGCGAGGTGCCCGGCAGATAGAACATGCCGGTGGACAGCACCTTGTCTTCCGGGCGTCGAACGCCCGAATCCAGGCCGGCCAGGCCGATCAGCGGCTTCAACGTGGAACCGGGGGCGACGCCACCGAGCACCAGGCGGTTGAACTGCGGCCGCGACGGGTTTTCGTTCAGCGCCTTGAAGTCGGCATGCGAGATGCCGTTGACGAACAGGTTGGGGTCGTAGGACGGCAGGCTGACCATCGCCAGCACTTCGCCGGTGCGCGGGTCCATCGCCACTGCCGAGCCCTCCTGGTCGCCGAAGGCGGCCACCATGGCGCGCTGCAGGTCGGCGTCGATCGACAGCCGCAGGTCGGCGCCGGACTGCGCGGCGACGCGGCCGATGGTGCGGATCGCGCGCCCCTGCACGTTGGTCTCGACCTGCTCGTAGCCGACCTTGCCGCGCAGCTGCTGCTCGTAGTAACGCTCCAGGCCGGACTTGCCGATGTGGGTCAGCGCGGCATTGCCTTCGCCGAGGATCTCCAGATCCTTGTCATCAACGCGGCCGACGTAGCCGATGATGTGCGCGAACAGATCGCCGTAGGGGTAGCGGCGGGTCAGGTAGGGCTCCAGCTCGACGCCGGGGAAGCGCCAGCGGTCGACCGCGAAGCGCGCCATCTCCTCGTCGCTCATGCGCAGCTTCAGCGTGACCGGCAGGAACTTGCGGCGCGCCTTGCGCGACTTGTTGAACGCTTCCAGCTCTTCTGGGCTGATGTTGATGATCTTCGCCAGCCCTTCCAGGGTGGCGTCCATGTCCTTGACCTTGTCCGGGGTCACGTCCAGGCGGAAGGCCGGCACGTTCTCGGCCAGCAGGCGGCCATTGCGGTCGTAGATCATGCCGCGCCCGGGCACCACCGGCCGCGGCTTGATGCGGTTGGCTTCCGAGCGCGTGGCATAGACGTCGTGGTCCAGCACCTGCAGCTTGAAGTACCAGCCGCCCAGGCCCAGCAGGCAGACCAGCACGCCCAGGAAGCCCAGCGCCGCGCGGCGGCGGAACTGTTCGGCTTCGGCGTGCGGGTTCTTGACCTGGCGGCGCGGGATCATGGCTCAGCGCCCGCGCTTGCCGAAGCGCACCGCGTCCAGCAGCACGAACACCAGCGGCCACAGGCCCATGCCCAGCAGCGGTGCCCACCAGTACGACCACGGCAGGGTCGGCTCATCCACCACGATGTGGACCAGCGCGCTGACGATGCGGTCGTTGAACAGCAGGCCGCCGATGGCCAGCATCTGCTGGGACATCGGGAAGAAGCGGATGCGGGCGCGGAAGCGCTGCAGGATGAAGGCCAGCATCACCAGCCGCAGCGCCTGTTCGCCCAGCACGCCGCCGTACAGCAGGTCGGCAACCACGCCGCTGGCGAAGGCGATGCCCAGGCCGACGCGCTCGGGGGCTTCGATGACCCAGTACGCCAGCACCAGCGCCAGCCAGTACGGGCGCAGCGGCTGCAGCAGCGCCGGCAACGGCAGCAGGCCCAGCAGCAGCGCCACCACCAGGCTGGCCGGCAGCACCCACGGGTTGTCGCGCAGGCGGCTCATCGCTGGGCCTCCGGCGTGGTCGGTTGCCGGCCAGCGGCCGGCACTACCGTGGACCCGCCTGGGGTGGAGCCCCCCTCTTGTTGAGGGGGGCGCGCCAACGGCGCGGGGGTAAGGGAGGATGCGCGGGCCGGTTGCGCCGAAGGTGCAGTCGGCTGAGGGGGGCGCGCCGAAGGCGCGGGGGTAAGGGAGGATGCGGGGGCAACAGTCCTCGTTTGCGACGAGGGCTGTTGCCGGCCAGCGGCCGGCACTACCGGGGAGCTGGCCGGAGCCGGCGTCGTTGCCGCTGGCGCGGCTCCCGCAGGCACGCTGGCGCCGGTGGCCGGCCCCCCCGGGGCGGTTTCTTCCAGCTGCAGGCGCAGTTCCGGCGGAATGCGGATCGCCGCGCCCGGGCGCAGCAGCAGCACGTCGCGGCCGCGGTCGAGCTGGGCCGCCGGCTTCAGTTCGCCGACCAGGAAGGCGTGGGTGTCGTCCGGGCGCAGGCCGGTGATGGTGCCGACCGGGAAGCCGGCCGGGAAACGCCCGCCGAGGCCGGAGGTAACGATCTCATCGCCCACTTCCACGCCCGCGCTGAGCGGAATGTCGCGCAGCTCCAGCGTATCGCCGCGGCCGTAGACGATCAGGCGCACGCCGTTGCGGGCCACGGTAACGGGCACCGCGTGGTCGGGGTCGGTCAGCAGCAGCACGGTGGAAGTGCCGCCGGTGACACTGATCACCTGCCCCATCAAGCCGCCGGCATCGATCACCGCCTGGCCGACGTGCACGCCTTCGCGGGTGCCGGCGTCGAGCACCAGGCGCTGCTTCACCGGGTCCAGGTCGATGTCCAGGATCGGCGCCAGCTGCACGTCCAGGCCGCTGCGCTCGGCCACGTTCAGCAGTTCGCGCAGCTGGGCATTGTCCAGCGCGGCGGTCTGCAGGCGGGTCAGGCGCGCGTTGGCCAGCAGCAGCTGGTTGCGCAGTTCGCGATTCTCGGTCACCAGCTGGGTATGGCTGGCGGCGGAATCCTTGACCTGGTTGCCGAGCTTGCCGGGCAGGCCGGCCAGCGCCCACACCGGCTGCACCAGGCTGTTGGCCTGCTCGCGCAGGCGCGCCAGCCAGCCGGCCTGGTCATCGAGCACGATCAGGGTGATGGCCAACGCGAGATAGGCCAGCAACCGCAGGGGGCTGGCGGCATCACCGGATCGGGAGGCAACGGGAGGACCGGCGTAGGGCGGCACGGCAACGATTCAACTGGCAGAAGGCGAAAGGGAAACACGCGGGCGCCCCGCCGGTGCCGGCCCGCCATCACGGCGGGCCGCACCCCGGAAGGGCGCGGCGGGCAGGAACGGCCGGGACGGCTTATTCCGGCGCAAAGAACTCGTTGCCGTGCATGTCCACCAGCTCCAGCGCACGGCCGCCACCGCGGGCCACGCAGGTCAGCGGATCGTCGGCCACCTGCACGTGCAGGCCGGTTTCCTCGGAGATCAGGCGGTCCAGGTCGCGCAGCAGGGCGCCACCACCGGTCAGCACGATGCCGCGCTCGGCGACGTCGGCGCACAGTTCCGGCGGGGTCTGCTCCAGCGCCAGCTTGACCGCGCTGACGATGCCCGACAGCGGCTCGTGCAGGGCCTCGAGCACCTCGTTGGAGCTGATCTTGATCATCTTCGGCACGCCCTCGGCGAGGTTGCGGCCGGAGATTTCCATCTCGATCACTTCCGCCTGCGGGTAGGCGCAGCCCAGCTCGACCTTGATGCGCTCGGCGGTGGCTTCACCGATCAGCATGCCGTGGTTGCGGCGCACGTAGTTGGTGATCGACTCGTCGAAGCGGTCGCCGCCGATGCGGACCGAGGCCGAATAGACGATGCCGTTGAGCGAGATCACCGCCACTTCGGTGGTGCCGCCGCCGATGTCGATGACCATCGAGCCACGGGCCTCGGTGACCGGCATGCCGGCGCCGATCGCGGCCGCCATCGGTTCTTCGATTAGGAACACGTCACGGGCACCGGCTTCCTCGGCCGATTCCTTGATCGCGCGGCGCTCGACCTGGGTCGAGCCGGCCGGCACGCAGACCAGCACGCGCGGGCTCGGGCGCAGCACGCGCGATTTGTGCACCTTCTTGATGAAGTGCTTGAGCATCGCCTCGGTGTAGGTGAAGTCGGCGATGACGCCGTCCTTCATCGGGCGGATGGTGGTGATGTGACCCGGGGTACGGCCCAGCATCTGCTTGGCTTCGGCGCCCACGGCTGCCACCGAGCGGGTGCCACCGATGGCACGGTCCTGGCGCACGGCCACGACCGACGGCTCGTTCAGCACGATCCCCTGCCCGCGCACGTAGATGAGGGTGTTGGCCGTGCCCAGGTCGATGGACAGGTCGTTGGAGAACATGCCACGGAGTTTCTTGAACATCTGAGGAAGGAGTCCTGAGGGGTGTCGTGCCCGCCGCGGGATGGCGAAAAAATGGGCAGAAATCGAGGCCGACAAGCCTAGCAACCCGCCTGCCGCCGAGCAAGGAAAAAACTAGCTGAACCCGCGTCTTCACAGGCTTTCGGCCTGATCGGGCATCACCCGGTTCTGGCCCTGAGCGGCACCAGCGGGTAACCTTTGCGCCGTCGGGCGCCCAAGGGCGCCGTTTGCTTGCCCGCTGAACCGGGCTGGCCCACCCCAAAATTCACCGCATAGGCTTACATCGATGTCCGCTCTGATCTGTGGTTCTCTTGCCTTCGACACCATCATGGTGTTTCCGGACCAGTTCAAGAATCACATCCTGCCGGACAAGGTGCACATCCTGAACGTGTCCTTCCTGGTGCCGCGCATGCGCCGCGAGTTCGGCGGCTGCGCCGGCAACATCGCCTACAACCTGCACCTGCTGGGCGGCCAGCCGATCCCGATGGGCACCGTGGGTTCGGACTTCGGCCCGTACCGCGAGTATTTCGAAGGCCTGGGCATCGACCTGTCGCGCGTGCGCGTGATCGATGAGCTGTTCACCCCGCAGGCGTTCATCACCACCGACCACGACAACAACCAGATCACCGCCTTCCACCCGGGCGCGATGATGCGTTCCTACGAGAACCATGTGCGCGGCGTGCCGGGCGTGACCCTGGGCCTGGTCGGCCCGGACGGCCGCGAAGGCATGATCCAGAACGCGCAGGAATTCCACGAGGACGGCATCCCGTTCATCTTCGACCCGGGCCAGGCCATGCCGCTGTTCAACGGCCCGGAACTGCGCGCCTTCATCGACCAGGCCGACTACGTGGTGGTCAACGACTACGAGTCGAACCTGCTGCAGGAGCGCACCGGGTGGGACGAAAAGGAGATCGTCAGCCGGGTCAAGGCCTACATCACCACCCGCGGCCCGAAGGGCGCGGTCATCCACACCCCGGAAAAGAGCTACGACATCCCGCCGGCGCACGAGCGCCGCGTGGTCGACCCGACCGGCTGTGGCGACGCCTTCCGCGCCGGCCTGATCTACGGCATCCAGAAGGGCTACGACTGGCTGACCATCGGCCGCATGGGCAACCTGATGGGCGCACTGAAGGTCGAGCACCCGGGCACGCAGAACCAGCGCTTCACCTTCGACGAGTTCAACGAGCAGTTCAAGCAGCAGTTCGGTTACGCGCTGGGCGCGTAAGCCGCACTGCCCGCGCATCGCTCGGTGGGTGTCGACCTGGGTCGACACTGCCGGCCGACGGCCGGCACTACCGGAACTTCCGACCGACACGTTGCCTGCTCTCTGTAGAGCCGAGCCCATGCTCGGCTTGCGCGCGCCTGCGCGATCTGACCGCAGAGCAGCCGAGCGTGGGCTCGGCTCTACACGGTCATGCGGCCTGCCAGGCCGCCAACAGCGCGCGGCAATCGGCGAAATGCCAGTCGGCACGGCCGGGCCACGGGTTTTCCGGCAGGTTGACCAGCACGGTATGGGCGCCCGCGGCGCGGCCGCACTCCAGGTCGTAGGCGTGGTCGCCGACCATCACCGCCTCCCTCGCTGCAATGCCCCAGCGCCGCAGGTGCTGCTGCAGGCCATCCGGCGAGGGCTTGGGCACCGCTTCATCACGGCCGACGATGTCGGCATCATCGAACAGTTCCCCGACCCCGATCGCGTCCAGCGTCAGCTTCGCCAGCGCATGATCGTTGCGGGTCAGGATGCCCAGCCGGCAACCGTCGGCTGCCAGCGCACGCAGCAGCGTCACCGCACCCGGCGCCGGCAGCGCCTCCTCGGCCAGCACACGTTCGTGATCCAGCAGCCACTCACGCTTGGCCTGCGCCGGCGCATCCGGCAACGCTGCGATATGGTCCAGGATGTCCTCCTCGGCCGCGATCTGCAGCGCACGGCGGATCGCGGCGAAATCATGCACGGCGACGGTCAGCGTGCCATCGATGTCGAAGACCCAGTGCCGGATCGCGGACAACGCGTGCACTGCGCTGCCCGTCGCGATCATCACTGCCACCACTGCGGCATGCGACTGGCGTCGACACCGCCGGTCTCGAACACGGCCGTACGCGTGCCGCCAGCCTTGACCGGGAACTCGATGCTGATCGACTTGCCCTTGCGCGCCAGCTTCCACAACGCCTTCTGGTCGGTGATGAACAGGGCGATGGCTTCATCGGTCTTCGGGCGCCAGGCCGCCATCGACACCGGCTTGCCATCGTCCACGGTCACCTTCACCGTGCACTGCGGGCAGCGGAAATCGCCGGCCTGCAGCACCAGGTAAGCGTGCCGCTTCCACTCCGGGTGATCGCGGAACACCAGCTGCACCGGCTTGGCGCCGCTGCCATCCACGTCCACCCGTTCCTTGCTGTAGATCTGCGCCGAAACCTGGTTGCCCTTGTTGCCCACCGGGATCTGGTTGTACTGCCACAGCGCCTGCATGCGGCGCAGGTCGCGCGCGGCATCGCCCTTGGCCTTGACCTCGTCGAAGCCCGCGGCGATGCGCTCGGCGGCGGCGGTGTCCTTGTACTGGTCCAGCAGCGAGGCGCCATGCAGGCGCGCGCGTTCCCAGTCCTGCGCGGCCACGGCCATGTCGTACTGCTTGGCTACGTCCTCGGCCTTGGCTTCCTTCTGCGCCTGCACGGCGGCCGCGGCGGCTTCCTGCGCCTTGCGCTCTTCCTCGGGGTTGCTGCAGGCGGCCAGGGCCAGGGTGCAGGCGGTGAGCAGGATCAGTCGTTTCATGGCGGAGGTCCTATGCGAGTGCATCCCGATTCTATCGGCAGCGAAAAGCGGATACAGCAACGGCGGGTTTCCCCGCCGTAGCTGGTGAAGCAGTGACCGGTTGCCGGCCAGCGGCCGGCACCACCGGTTACTTGGCTTCAGCCTTGGCCAGCATGTCCTGGACCGAGGCCGTGGTGATCGGGTGGTAGCCCGGCTTGGCCTTTTCAAAGGCCTGCTTGGCCAGCTCCAGCCCCTTCGGGGTCTTCACCAGTTCGGCGTAGATCGGCAGGATCAGCTTGCGACGGCCGACGCGCTCGATGAACGCGGCAGCACCTTCATTGGCCTGCTCGTAGCCGCTGCGGATCGCCAGCGGGTACCAGCGCATGGCGATCTCGCCATTCGGGGTGCCGGTGAAGTGGAACGCCTTGTCCAGCGTGGCCAGCTTGTCCAGCGGCTGGGTCGCACCCAGGCCGTCGATGAAGCGCACCCATTCCTGCGTGCTCCAGTCGGCGATGACCTGGCTGCTCGGCACGGTGCCGGCGCTGGCGAAGGCAATGCGCGCGGTATCGACGCTGCTGAAGTTGCGCGACTGCGCCTTGGCCGCGAACGCCGGAATGCCCGGCTCGTCCAGCCACGCCTTCAGTTCGGCCTCGGTCACGGCCGACGGATTCTTCGGCAGCAGGTTCTTCTTCATGTACGCGACGAACTGGTCGGTGTTCGCGCTCTGGAAGGCATGGTCATCGAACCAGCCGCGCAGGAACGGATCGAAGGTCTCGCGGCCGAAGCGCTGCTCCAGGAATTCCAGGAACCACGAACCCTTGACGTAGGCGACCTGGCTGAGGGCTTCGTCGGGGTCACGCTCATTCAGCGGCGGCAGCGCCAGCGCCTGGTCGGCCGGGCTCATGTCCTTCACTTCGGCCAGCAGGTCGGTCTGGTCGATCTGCTTCTCCATCTCGGCCATCTCCTTGCCGTACAGGGCTTCGGTGATGCGGCCCTGGACGTAGGTGGTGAAGCCTTCATTGAGCCAGATGTCCTTCCAGCTGGCGTTGGTCACCAGGTTGCCCGACCAGCTGTGCGCCAGTTCATGGGCGACCAGCGAGACCAGCGACTTGTCACCGACGATCACGGTCGGGGTGGCGAAGGTCAGGCGCGGATTCTCCATGCCGCCGAACGGGAACGACGGCGGCAGCACCAGCATGTCGTAGCGACCCCAGCGGTATTCGCCGTAGAGCTTCTCGGCGGCACCGATCATCTTCTCGGTGTCTTCGAATTCCTTGGCCGCCTTGTTGACCATGGTCGGCTCGGCCCAGACGCCGGAGCGGCCGGAGATCGGCTCGAACACCAGGTCGCCGGCGGCGATGGCCAGCAGGTAGGACGGAATCGGCTGCGGCATCTTGAAGGTGTAGTCACCGTCACGCGCGGCCTTCGGATCGTTGTCGGCGCTCATCAGCACCATCACGTCCGGGCGCGAGACCACGTGCGCGCTGTAGGTGAAACGCACGCTCGGGGTGTCCTGCAGCGGCACCCAGGAGCGGGCGTGGATGGCCTGCGACTGGCTGAACATGAAGGGCAGCTTCTTGCCTTCGGTCATCGACGGCGCCAGCCACTGCAGGCCCGAGGCGGTCGGTGCGGTGTGGTAGCTCACTTCCACCTTGGCCGGCTGTTCCGGGGTCTCGATGGTCAGCTTGCTGCCGAACACCTTGTCGACCGGGGCCAGCGCGAACTGCAGCGGGCTGCGCGCGCCATCGGCACCGACGGCCTCGACCTTGGACACGGTCAGCTCGCGGGTGTCGAGCACCAGCTGCCTGGCGTCCTTCTGCTTCCATTCCAGGGTGTAGGTGGCGGTGCCGCCGATCTGCTTCTGGTCGAAGTCCAGCTTCAGATCCAGCGCGATGTCCTTGATGACGACCTTGTCCGGCTCGGCATACGAGCTTTCGTCGTGGCTGCGGTTCTCGGCGTTCACGGGGGCGGCGGGGGCCTTTGCGGCAGTCGGGGCGGCGGCGGGCGCGGCCGCCTCCTGGGAGCAGCCGGCGGCCAGGGCCACGGCCAGCGGAAGGAGCATCAGCGGATTACGCATGAATCGGGACCGTTACGGGGATCAAACCCCAATGGTACCTCCCTCCGGACGCGCAGGCGTTGCGCGGTGCGGGGTAATGCAGGCCGGGGCCGTTCCTGCGCCTCCGGCGCATGCCAACCAAGGTTGGCATCTACCGGTAGGTGCCAACCTTGGTTGGCATCTACAGGCAGGTGCCCACCTTGGTTGGCACGGATCCATCAACGCACGCGGCAGGCCCGTGCCGACCAAGGTCGGCACCTACCAGAGCGGATGACCGCAGCGGGCGAGTACCAACCAAGTTGGACCCACCAGAGCAGGGCTTACAGCTTGTAGCCGGAGTGGATCGAGACGATGCCGCCGGTCAGGTTCTTGTAGTGGCAGCGCTCGAAGCCGGCCTGCCCCATCATCGCCTTCAGTTCGTCCTGCGGCGGGTGCTTGCGGATGCTCTCGGCCAGGTACTGGTAGCTGTCCGAATCGTTGGCGAACAGCTTGCCCAGCTTGGGCAGGATCTTGAACGAGTGGAAGTCGTAGATCGGCTTGAACCAGTCCGCCGTCACTTCGGAGAATTCCAGCACGCGGGCCTGACCGCCCACCTTCAGCACGCGGTACATCTCGCGCAGGCCGGCGTCCTTGTCGGTCACGTTGCGCAGGCCGAAGGCAATGGTGACCAGATCGAAGCTGTTGTCCGGGAACGGCAGGGCTTCGGCGTTGCACTGCACGTAGTCCAGGCCCAGCACCAGGCCGCGGTTGGTCAGGCGGTCACGGCCGACCGACAGCATGCCGGCGTTGATGTCGCCCAGCACCACCGAACCCTCGGCGCCGACGCGCTCCTTCAGCAGGGCGGCGATGTCGCCGGTGCCGCCGGCCAGGTCCAGCACGCGGTCGCCCGGCTTCACCTGCGCGGTCGCCACGTAGTAGCGCTTCCACGCCCGGTGCACGCCCAGGCTCATCAGGTCGTTCATCAGGTCGTAGTTGCGCGCGACCGAGGTGAACACCTGGCCGACCAGCTTCTGCTTGTCCTTGGCGGCAACGTCGCGGAACCCGAAATGGGTGGTACCGGCTTTGTAGGGGGATTCGCTCATGCCCCCGATTATCGCACCGCCAGGGGCCAGCGGCACCCCCTGCCCGTATCATGGCGGGCCACGACTTACCGGAGCCCCACATGATCACCACGCCCGACTACCAGGCCCTGCTGCAGACCGCCATCGCCGAAGCCCGCCAAGGCCTGGCCGAGGGCGGGGTGCCGATCGGCGCGGCGCTGTACCACAACGACGGGCGCCTGCTCGGCTGCGGCCACAACCGCCGCGTGCAGGAAGGTGACCCGTCGGTGCATGGCGAGACCGACGCCTTCCGCAAGGCCGGCCGCCAGCGTCGCTACCAGGACACCATCATGGTCACCACCCTGGCCCCGTGCTGGTACTGCTCGGGACTGGTGCGCCAGTTCAACATCGGCACCGTGGTGGTGGGCGAATCGCGCACCTTCCAGGGCGGCATCGACTGGCTGCGCGAAAACGGCGTCAACGTGATCGACCTGGACAACCAGGAATGCGTGGACCTGCTGGGCGATTTCATCAGCCGTCATCCCGACATCTGGAACGAGGACATCGGCGAATGAGCCACGCGCGCTCGTCTCTGCAACACATTTAATGAACGCTTCAGCGCCGGTGCGCCCTTGTGCCGGCGGCCTTTGCGGGCATCGGCGTGACCGCGCGCACAGTCAGCCAGGCCACGCGCACACATTGCGGTAACACCCCACGCGGCTGACACGCCTACGGTGGGGTCACCGGGGCACCCTTTCCCCGGCGGAGCCAGCCATGTGCGCGCACGCCGTACGCCCTACGACAGACCCGATCCTCGATCCGATCCGCGAACGCTTGCAGCAGCAATATGCGCTGCACCGGCGCGGCGCGCCGTTCTGGACTGCCTATCAGCACATGCAACTGGAGCTGGTCCGCCGCCACCCGCTCGACCACGAACGCCTGTGCAATGCGATGGCCACTCTGGCCGAAGACCTCGGTGCGGTCGAACATGCGCAGTTGATCGGCCATGCCAACGCAGGCTCCACATCCCGCTGACGCGGCATGCACCGCCATATACGCCACACTCGGATGAACCCCCACTCCCTTTCCACTCAACCGAACTGGATTGTCATGCACGCTGAAGTCCCCACCATTCCTCCGGTCATCAACGTTGACGCCGAGCTTGACCACTGGCGCCGCCAACATGCCGAAGGCGCACTGCCGCACAACTCGTTCGGCTCGTACGTGCCGTGGATCAAGTTCGCCTGTGATTCGCTGATCACCCAGCCGCGCGCCAGCGAGGCCGAACGTGACGAGATGTTCCAGACCCAATACGCCCTGCAGATCATGCCGCGGCTGAGCGAAGCCCAGGCCCGTGAGTTCGTCGACCGTTGCTGGCAGCACGTCTACCAGAGCAGCCCGGTGCGCAGCCTGCAGGCGCCACGACTGCAGCGCATGCGCGCCTGACCGCCGCTGCACAACCCCTGCACGGGCCACTGCCGATCATCCTCGTCACCTGAGTGGGACGACGACGATGAAAGCACGCAACCTGTTCAATACGATCGCCAAGAAGGCCGCGGCCGCCACCGGCTCGCCGTGGACCTTCCTGGCTGCAGTAGCGATCGTGGTGATCTGGGGCATCAGTGGCCCGGTGTTCGGTTTCAACGACACCTGGCAGCTGGTGATCAACACCGGCACCACCATCATCACCTTCCTGATGGTGTTCCTGATCCAGCACACGCAGAACGCGGATACTGCCGCGATGCAGATCAAGCTGGACGAGCTGATCCGGGCGACGGCCGAAGCCAACAACGAACTGTTGGATCTGGAAGAACTGGACGAAGCGCGCCTGGAAGAGATCCGCGCCGAGTACGAGCAGATGGCGCGCGAAGCCGGCGATGCGCTGGCGCGCGTTCGCGCCTGCCATGCGGCGCGGCGCGACGATGAAGCGGTGTAGCAGGCCCCCGAATGACAATGCCGGCCAACGGCCGGCACTACCCTCGATCTCCAGGTAGGTGCCAACCTTGGTTGGCACAGGGCCAGCCGCCTGCGCTGACGCATCCGTGCCAACCAAGGTTGGCAGAAGCACTGCTTACCCGCGCTCGTGCCAGCCGCCGCCCAGCACCTTGTACAGGGTGATGCGGTTGGCCTGCTGCGCCAACTGCGCCTGCAGCTGGGTCTGCTGCGCGTTGTAGGCGGTACGCCGCGCGTCAAGCAGGGTGACAAAGCTGTCCAGCCCCGCGTCGTAGCGTGCCTGCGACAGGCGATTGGCCTGTTCGGCCGCTTCCACCAGGCGCTGCTGTGAACTCACCTGCTCATCCAGGCTGACATTCAACGCCAGCGCATCGGCCGTTTCGCGGAATCCCACCTGGATCGACTTCTCGTACTGCGCCAGTGCGATATCACGATCCGCGTTGGCGATGGCCAGGTTGGCGCGCAGCCTGCCGCCCTGGAAGATCGGCAGGGTGATCTTCGGCAGGAAGCTCCACACACGGGTGCCGCTGTCGAACAGGTTGGACAGTTCGCTGGAGCCGCTGCCGATGCTGCCGGTCAGCGAGATGCTCGGGAAGAACGCTGCGCGTGCCGCACCGATGTTGGCATTGGCGGCCAGCAGCTGGTGCTCGGCGGCCATGATGTCCGGGCGCTGCAGCAGCACGTCGCTGGGCAGGCCGGCCGGCGGCGGGGCCAGCGCCAGCAGCTGCGGTTCGATGCTGTCCGGCAGCAGTGCCGGATCGAGCTGGCCACCGGCCAGCAGCGCCAGTGCGTTGCGGTCCTGGGCCAGCTGGCCGCGCAGGCGCGCGGCATCGGTGCGTGCGGTCTCGACCAGGGTACGGGTCTGGGTCAGCTCCAGCGCCGAACTGCCGCCGCGTTCGTGGCGGGCCTCGGCCAGGCGCAGCGAATCCTCGTAGGTCTTCAGCGTGGCATCGGCGATCTTCAGCCGCTGCGCATCAGCCCCATAGGTCAGCCACGCGGTGGCGGTCTCGGCCACCAGGCTCAGCTGCGCGTTGCGGCGGTTGGCAGCCACGGCGAAGTACTGCTGCAGCGCCGCCTCGCTGAGGTTGCGCACGCGACCGAACAGGTCCAGCTCGAACTCGGCCACACCCACACCCGCGCTGAACTGCTCGGTGACACCGGCATCGGTACCACGGCGGTCCATCTGGCCGGTCACGGCCACGCCGGGCACGCGATCGGCGCGCTGCACGCGGTACTGGCCACGCGCGCGCTCGACATTGAGCACGGCCACGCGCAGGTCGCGGTTGTTCTGCAGCGACTGCTCGATCACCTGCTGCAGGCGCGCATCGGTGAAGAAATCGCGCCAGCCGACGGCGGCGACATCGGCCACCTCGCCCTGCGCGGCCTCGGCCGGCCACTGCGCAGGAATCGCCGGAGCGACGGCGGTGTTCTTCGGCGCCAGGGTGGAGCAGCCGGCCAGCGCGAGCGTGGCGGCAATGGAGAGGAACAGGGATGCACTTTTCATGGGGATCACTTCCATCGGTACTGCCGGATGGCAGGAGGCAGTGCCGGCCAGCGGCCGGCACTACCGTTTCGATAACGCCAGCCTGAGGCCGGCATGACCGTTTCAGGTCACGTCGTGGATCTGCGCTTGAACACGCGCTGCACCACCACGAAGAACAGCGGCACGAAGAACACGCCGAGCACGGTGCCGACGATCATGCCGCCGAGCACGCCGGTGCCGATCGCCTGCTTGGCGCCGGAGCCGGCACCGGTGGAGATCGCCAGCGGTACCACGCCCATGCCGAAGGCCAGCGAGGTCATCACGATCGGGCGCAGGCGGTCGCGCACGGCGTGCATGATCGACTCGATCAGGCTGGCGCCCTTTTCCAGGTTTTCCTTGGCGAACTCGACGATCAGGATCGCGTTCTTGCTGGTCAGGCCCACCGTGGTCAGCATCGCCACCTGGAAGTAGATGTCGCGCTCCAGGCCCTTGAAGGTGTTGGCCAGCACTGCGCCGAGGATACCCAGCGGGGCCGCCAGCAGCACCGCGGTCGGTACGCTCCAGCTTTCATACATCGCGGCCAGGCACAGGAACACGATCATCAGCGACAGCGTGTACAGCAGCGGCGTCTGCGAGCCGGCCTGGCGTTCCTGGTAGGACATCGCCGTCCATTCGATGCCGAAACCCGCCGGCAGCTGCTTGGCCAGCTGTTCGATCTCGGCCATGGCATCACCGGAGGCGACACCCGGGGCCGGTTCGCCCTGGATTTCCATTGCCGACACACCGTTGTAGCGTTCCAGGCGCGGCGAACCGTAATCCCAGTGCTTGGTAGCGAAGGCGCTGAACGGCACCATCTGACCCTTGTCGTTCTTCACGGACCAGAGATCGAAGTCCTCCGGCACCATGCGGAACGCCTGGTCGGCCTGCACGAACACACGCTTGACGCGACCACGATCGACGAAGTCATCGATGTACGAGCTGCCCCACGCCGCGGCCAGCGTGCCGTTGATCTGATCGATCGACAGCCCCAGCGAGGTCGCCTTGGCCGCGTCGATGTCGATGCGGAACTGCGGCGTATCTTCCTGGCCGTTCGGGCGTACGTTGGCCAGCTTCTTGCTGCCTGCGGCCAGGCCGAGCAGCTGGTTGCGCGCGGCCACCAGTGCCTCGTGGCCCTGGCCGCTGTTGTCCTTCAGGAAGAAGGTGTAGCCCGAGGCGGTCCCCAGCTCCGGAATGGCCGGCGGCGGGAAGGCGAAGATGAAGGCATCCTTGATCTGACCCAGGGCCGCCATCGCACGGCCGGTGATCGGCATCACGCCATTGTCGGCGTCACGCTCGCTCCAGTCCTTCAGCTTGACGAACGCCATGCCCGCGTTCTGGCCCATGCCGGCGAAGCTGAAGCCCTGCACGGAGAACACCGAGTCCACCGCATCCTTCTCGTTCTGCAGGAAATGGTTTTCCAGTGCCGCGATCGATTCCAGCGTGCGTTCCTGGGTGGCACCGACCGGCGCCTGCACCAGCGCCATCAGCACGCCCTGGTCTTCATTGGGCAGGAACGAGCTGGGCAGGCGCACGAACAGCACGCCCATCAGCACGAACAGCGCCGCCACGATGCCCATGAAGCGCCACGGACGGTGGATGATGCCGCGCACGCCGCGCTGGTAGCTTTCGCTGGTACGGTCGAAGCCACGGTTGAAGCCATTGAAGAAGCGACCGGCCAGGCCACGGTGGGCGACGTGGTGCTCACCCTTCTTCAGCGGCTTGAGCATGGTCGCGCACAGTGCCGGGGTCAGCACGATCGCCACCAGCACCGACAACGCCATCGCAGAGACAATCGTGGCCGAGAACTGCCGATAGATCACGCCGGTGGAGCCGCTCATGAAGGCCATCGGCACGAACACCGCCGACAGCACCAGGCCGATACCCACCAGCGCACCGGTGATCTGGCCCATCGACTTGCGGGTCGCTTCGAGCGGCGACAGCCCTTCCTCGGACATGATGCGCTCGACGTTCTCCACCACCACGATGGCATCGTCCACCAGCAGGCCGATCGCCAGCACCATCGCGAACATGGTCAGCATGTTCACCGAGAAGCCCAGCATCGCCAGCACGCCGAAGGTACCCAGCAGCACCACCGGCACGGCGATGGTCGGGATCAGGGTGGCGCGGAAGTTCTGCAGGAACAGGTACATCACCACGAACACCAGCACGATCGCTTCGATCAGGGTCTGCACCACGCCCTTGATCGACACGCGCACGAACGGGGTGGTGTCGTACGGGATCTCGGCCTTCAGGCCGGCCGGGAAGAAGCCCTTCATGTCTTCCAGCGCGGCATCCACACCGGCCGCGGTATCCAGCGCGTTGGCGCCGGTGGCCAGGGTGACCGCCAGGCCACTGGCCGGCTGGCCGTTGTAGCGGGTGACGAAGTCGTAGGACTCGGCACCCAGCTCGACGCGGGCGACATCACCCAGGCGCAGCTCGGCACCGTCCTGCGCACCGCGCACGATGATGTTTCGGAACTGTTCCGGGGTCTGCAGGCGCGACTGCGCGTTGATGGTGGCGTTGAGCTGCTGGCCCTTCACCGACGGCGCACCGCCGAGCTGGCCGATCGCCACCTGGGCGTTCTGCGCCTTGATCGCGGCGGTCACTTCCGGCACCGACAGGCCATAGGTATGCAGCTTGTTCGGGTCCAGCCAGATGCGCATGGCGTACTTGCCACCGAACACCTGGATGTTGCCCACGCCCGGCACGCGGCTCAGGCGGTCGACGACATTGGAACCGACGTAGTCGGCGATGTCGTTGGCGTCCATGCTGCCGTTCTCGGACACGAACGCGATGACGTTCAGGAAGCCCGAGCTGGACTTGGCCACGTTGATGCCCTGCCGCTGCACTTCCTGCGGCAGCAGCGGCATGGCCAGCTGCAGCTTGTTCTGCACCTGCACCTGGGCGATATCCGGGTTGGTGCCGCTCTCGAAGGTCAGGGTGATGGTGGCCTGGCCGTTGGACGAGCTGTTGGAGGAGAAGTAGATCAGGCCATCAAGGCCCTTCATGTTCTGCTCGATGATCTGCGTCACCGAGTCCTCGACCACCTTGGCCGATGCACCCGGGTAGGTGGCACTGATTTCCACCGCCGGCGGTGCGACGTTGGGGTACATCGAGACCGGCAGCTTGAACAGGGCCAGGCCGCCGGCGAGCATGATGATGATGGCGATCACCCACGCAAAGATGGGTCGATCGATGAAAAAGCGTGCCATGGGGTTCTCCGCTTACTTCGCGTCGCCGGCCGGGGCGGCAGGCTGGGCGGCTGCCGCCGGCTTGGCCGGTGCGTCGCCCTTCTCGGTGGCCTTGACAGGCATGCCGGGGCCGATCTTCTGCAGGCCTTCGACGATGACCTTGTCACCGGCCTTCAGGCCGTCCTCGACCAGCCACTTGTCGCCGACCGTGCGGCTGACCTTGACCGGGCGCACTTCGGCCTTGTTGTCCTTGCCGACCACCATCGCGGTGGTGTCGCCCTTCGGATCGCGCGCGATGCCCTGCATCGGCACCAGCACCGCGTCGCTGCGCACGCCGCCGCCGATCACCGCACGCACGTACATGCCCGGCATCAGCAGGCCGTCCGGGTTGTCCACCTTCACGCGCAGGCCGAAGCTGCCGGTGGTCGGATCAACGCTGACTTCGGAGAACTCCAGCGTGCCCTTGTGCTCGAAGGTGCTGCCGTCTTCCATCAGGATGCTGACCGGCAGGGTCTGGTTGTCCTGCAGGCGGCCGGCGGCCAGTTCGCGGCGCAGCTGCAGCAGCTCGGCCGAGGACTGGGTCAGGTCGACATAGATCGGGTCCAGCTGCTGCACGGTGGCCAGTGCGTTGGCCTGGCCGGCGCTGACCAGCGCACCCTGGGTGACGCTGGACTTGCCGATGCGGCCGCTGATCGGCGCGGTGATGCGGGCGTAGCCCAGGGTGACGTTGGCCGCATCCAGCGAGGCCTTGGCGGCACCGACGTCGGCCTCGGCCTGCTTCTGCGCGGCGACGGCGTTCTCCAGGTCCTGCTGGCTGACCGCATCGACCTTGGCCAGCTCGGTAATGCGCTTGGCACTCAGGCGCGCGGCATTGGCGGTGGCTTCGGCGCGGGCCAGCTGGGCGCGGGCGTTGTTGGCCTGGGCCCGGTAGCTGGCATCGTCGAGCTGGTACAGCGGCTCGCCGGCCTTGACCATGCCGCCCTCGGTAAACAGGCGCTTGGCCACGATGCCATTGACCTGCGGGCGCACTTCGGCGACCAGGAAGGCATTGGTACGGCCCGGCAGTTCGCGGGTCAGGCCCACGGTCTCGGACTTCAGCGTGACCACGGTGACGTCACCCGGGCCCTGCTCGGGGGCCTGGGGTTGGCCGCCGCAGGCAGCCACGGTCGCGGCGATTGCCAGCGACAGTGCAAAGGGTCGGATTCGGCTCAGCAACATGACGGAAAGGCTCTTGGAGGAAGGAATCTCAGAGGGAGCTGATATCGATGGACGTTCCCCTTCCGGTGAAAGCCCGCAGATCGCGCCCACCCGGGTGGAGTGGGCGCCGGACCGGCCTGCCACGCACACGACGGGAATGATGGGTGCGAAATATACATACATGATTGTTTGTTTGTAAACCGGTACAATTCAGCCACGTTTCACCCGCACTCGTACCCACACCCATGGCCCGCAAGACCAAAGAGGACACCCAGGCAACCCGGGAAGGCATCCTTGACGCCGCCGAAGCCTGCTTCCATGAACACGGCGTGGCCCGTACCACGCTGGAGATGATCGGTGCCCGCGCCGGCTACACCCGTGGCGCGGTCTACTGGCACTTCAAGAACAAGAGCGAGGTGCTGGCCGCGATCGTCGAGCGCGTGCACCTGCCCTTCATGCAGGAACTGGAGCGCACCTCCACCGACCAGCGCGACACCCCGGTGCACGACCTGCGCGCGGTGATGATCCACTCGTTCATCGAGCTGTCCGAGGACGAGCGCCTGCGCAAGACCATGGAGATCATGCTGCGCAGCGATGCGTCGGCGGACACCAGGGTGCTGACCGAAATGCAGCAGGCCGGATTCCGCGATGCGCTGGACCGGATGGAGCGTGCCCTGCGCCGCGCCCGCGATCTGGGCCAGCTGCGCGAAGGCGCCGACCCGAAAATCGCCGCGCGCATGCTGCACGCCACCGTGCTGGGCGTGCTGCACGGCGCGATGGTCGAACCGGAACTGATGGACCTCAAGCGCGACGGCATGCTCGCGCTGGACATGACCCTGGCCGCCTACGTGAAGGATGGCGTGTTCGTTCCCGGCACCGTCCCCGAGCCGCTGCCCGAGGCGTGAACGAGGCTGCTCCCATCACTGCGGCACCCCCTGCAAGGGCAGATCGATGATCCTGGACAACGTGACGTGGGGCTTCATCGGGTGTGGCAGCGTCACCGAGAAGAAGAGCGGGCCAGCCCTGGCCAACACGCCGGGCTCACGGGTAGTGGCGGTCATGCGCCGCAATGCCGCATTGGCCGAAGACTATGCACGCCGCCACGCGATTCCGCGCTGGTACGCGGACGCCGATGCACTCATCGCCGATCCGGAGGTGAACGCGGTCTACGTTGCAACACCGCCCTCCACGCACATGCACTACGCATTGCAGGCGATTGCTGCGGGCAAGCCGGTCTACATCGAAAAGCCGATGGCCATGGACCACGACGAGTGCCAGCGCATCATCGCGGCCAGCGCCCGCAGCGGCGTGCCCGTGTTCGTGGCCTACTACCGCCGTGCCCTGCCCCGCTTCGCACAGGTGAAGCAGCTGCTGGACGACAGCGCGATCGGCACAGTGCGCGCCGTGCGCGCCACCCTGCACCGGCCGCATTCAGTGGATGCCGCATCGCCTGACTTCTGGCGGACCAACCCCGCGATCGCCGGCGGCGGGCTGTTCGTCGACCTGGGCTCGCATACCCTGGACCTGCTCGACCATCTGCTGGGGCCGCTGAGCGATGTGCGTGGCCTGGCCAGCTCGTTGACCGGCGCCTACGCCGCCGAGGACAGCGTCTCGATGTGCTTCCGCACCGGGACGGGGACACACGGCATCGCGCAATGGAGCTTCTGCGCGTTCCGCCGCCAGGATCAGATCGAGATCACCGGCGACCGTGGGCAGCTGCGCTTTGCCACCTTCGAGGACGTTCCGGTGGAGCTGGAAACCGAAGCGGGCGTGCAGGCCTTCGACATCCGGAACCCGTCGTCGATCCAGCAGCCGTTGATCGCCTCCCTCGTCGAAGAACTGCGCGGCAACGGGCACTCGCCCTCGAACGGCATCAGCGCCGCCCGCACCAGTGCAGTGATCGACCAGGTGCTGCGGGACTACCGCACCCGGCAATCGCACTGACCGCACAGGAAAAAGGCCACCTTGCGGCGGCCTTTTCTGCTGCAGTGGGCGGGGTCAGCGCCCTCGCCACGGCGAGGGATCCGACCCCACCAGGCATTACAGGATGTAGCGGCTCAGGTCCGGGTCCTGCACCAGCTCACCCAGGTGCTTGTCCACGTAGGCGCTGTCGATGGCCAGGGTTTCGCCGTCGCGGTCCGGTGCCTCGTAGCTGAGCGAATCCAGCAGGCGCTCCAGCACCGTATGCAGGCGACGCGCGCCGATGTTTTCCTGGCGTTCGTTCACCTGGAAAGCGATCTCGGCCAGACGATCAATGGCATCGGCAGTGAAGCTGACCTTGACGCCTTCGGTGGCCAGCAGTGCTTCGTACTGCTTGGTCAGCGCGGCCTTCGGTTCGGTCAGGATGCGCACGAAATCGTTCTTGCTCAGCGCACCCAGCTCCACGCGGATCGGGAAGCGGCCCTGCAGCTCCGGAATCAGGTCGCTGGGCTTGGCCAGATGGAACGCGCCCGACGCGATGAACAGGATGTGGTCGGTCTTGATCGTGCCGTACTTGGTGGACACGTTGGAGCCTTCCACCAACGGCAGCAGGTCGCGCTGCACGCCTTCGCGCGACACGTCACCACCACCCACGTTGTCGCCACGCTTGGCGACCTTGTCGATCTCGTCGATGAAGACGATGCCGTGCTGCTCGCAGGCCTCGATCGCGGCGGTGCGGATGTCGTCCTCGTTGACCAGCTTGCCCGCTTCTTCCTCGATCAGCAGCGGGCGCGCGGCCTTGATGGTCAGCGTGCGCTTGTGCGCCTTGGCGCCGCCGCCGAGGTTGGCGAACATCGACTTCAGCTGCTGGCCCATTTCCTCCATGCCCGGCGGGGTCATGATGTCCATGCTGACGTTGGCGGCAAGGTCGAGTTCGATCTCGCGCTCGTCCAGCTCACCGTTGCGCAGCATCTTGCGGAACTTGATGCGGGTCTCGTTGTCCTGCGCCGACGGCTCGTTGCGGGCGACTTCCGGATCGAAGCCGATGCCACCGCTGCGGCGCGGCAGCAGCGCATCCAGGATGCGGTCTTCGGCACGCTCTTCGGCCTGGGTGCGTACGCGCACCTTGGCCTGTTCGCGATAGAGCTTGACCGCGGTATCGGCCAGGTCGCGGATGATCTGCTCGACGTCCTTGCCGACGTAGCCGACTTCGGTGAAGCGGGTGGCTTCGACCTTCACGAACGGTGCGTTGGCCAGCGTGGCCAGGCGGCGCGCGATCTCGGTCTTGCCGACGCCGGTCGGGCCGATCATCAGGATGTTCTTCGGCATCACTTCATTGCGCAGCTCGGGCACCAGCTGCATGCGGCGCCAGCGGTTGCGCAGGGCGATGGCCACGGCGCGCTTGGCGTCGTGCTGGCCGACGATGTGCCGGTCCAGTTCCTGCACGATCTCGCGCGGGGTCATGGTGGCGGAGGAAACTTCGATCTTCGACATGGATGTGCTCACGGATTCTTTGTCGGTAGTGCCGGCCGCTGGCCGGCAACCAGGCACGCGTGCGGGGGATCATGAGGTTGCCGGCCAGCGGCCGACGCTACCTTCACAGCTCCTCGACCACCACGTTGCGGTTGGTGTAGATGCAGATGTCGCCGGCGATGCCGATCGCTTCGCTGGCGATGGTGCGCGCATCCAGTTCGGTGTGCGCCATCAAGGCGCGTGCGGCCGACAGTGCATACGAGCCACCCGAGCCGATGGCGATGATGCCGTCCTCCGGCTCGATCACATCGCCGGTGCCGCTGATGATCAGCGAGGTTTCCTTGTCGGCCACCGCCAACAGGGCTTCCAGCTTGCCGAGGCGGCGCTCGGTGCGCCAATCCTTGGCCAGTTCGACCGCAGCACGCTGCAGCTGGCCGTGCTTTTCCAGCTTGGCCTCGAACAGCTCGAACAGGGTGAAGGCATCGGCGGCCGCACCGGCGAAGCCGGCCAGCACCTGGCCATCACGGCCGAGGCGGCGCACCTTGCGCGCATTGCCCTTCATCACGGTGTGGCCCAGCGTGACCTGGCCGTCGCCGGCAATGGCCACGTGCTCGCCGCGACGGACGCAGACGATGGTGGTGGCGTGGAAAACGTTGGGGTTCTGACTGGGGTCCATGATGCCTCCGGGGTGACAGAACCAGAGGTGGGGACTGCGCTGCGCCCTTCAAGCCACCCGCGACCGGCTGCCGCAGGGGCAACGTTCAGCTTTCTCCGCTGCCGTCGTTGCTGCGTCGACGCTTCGCGCGCGGATGCGCGGCGTCGTAGACCTTGGCCAGGTGCTGGAAATCGAGGTGGGTATAGATCTGCGTGGTGGCGATGTCGGCGTGGCCCAGCAGCTCCTGCACACCGCGCAGGTCGCCGGACGATTCCAGGATGTGGCTGGCGAAACTGTGCCGCAGCATGTGCGGATGCACGTGCTTGAACAGGCCCTGGCGCTGCGCCAGCTGGCGGATGCGGATCTGCACTGCACGCTGGCTGATCGGCCCGTTGCGGCCGGGGAACACCGGCGAGGCCGGACCTCCCCCACTTTCCGTGCGCCACGCCTGCAGCGCTTCGCGCGCGGGCCGGCCGAACGGCACCCGGCGCTGGCGGTTGCCCTTGCCCAGCACGTTCACCAACCCGCTGTCGAAATCCAGATCGCGCCAGGTCAGCGCGCAGACTTCGCTCAGGCGCAGGCCAGAGGAATAGAACAGTTCCAGCAGCGCGCGGTCACGGCGGCCGAGCTCGCCCTCCGGCTCCAGCTCGACCAGCTGCACCGCCTCATCGGCGTCGAGGACCTGTGGCAACCGGCGCGGTGCGCGCGGTGCCTTCAGCGTCGCTGCCGGGCTGACCTCGATGCGCCCGTGCTTGAGCAGCCAGGCATAGAAGCTTCGGCAGGCCGACAGGCGGCGCTGCAGGCTCTTGGCCGACAGGCCGCGGCGGTGCTCGTCGGCAACGAACTGGCGCACCGCCTCGGCATCCAGTGCCTCCACCGCTACGCCACGCGGCTCGGCCCAGGCCGACAGCGCGTCCAGGTCGCGGCGGTAGGCGTCGAGCGTATGCGCCGACATCCGCCGCTCCACCTGCAGGTGCTGCAGGAAGGCCTGTACCGCGCTCATCGTCGTCGCAACCTGCTCAGCCCGGGAAGCGCTTCAGGCCAGTGACCAGCGCGTCGCCCATCATGCGCAGGAACAACGTCCCCATGCCCGGGTAGAAGCGGTTCGGGTCGTGGCTGCCGACCGCGATCAGGCCCACGCCCGGTAGCGGCAGCAGCGCGGTGGTCTGCACTTCCTCGCTGCGCACGCCGTACAGCACGGCATTCTTTTCCGGCTGCAGGCGGCCGCAGATCGGCTCGCCATCGTTCAGGCAATCGCGGAACGGGCCCAGCTGCGGATCATCCGCGGCAATCACCTGCAGCCAGTCGGCCTGTTCCAGCCCGGCCACTGGCGTGTGCACCACCAGCCGCACCAGGTCGCCGGCGAAGTCTTCCTGCAACGAGGCGGCCATCGCGCGCAGGGTGTCAGCCGCGTTGTCCTGCTTCATCAGCGCCAGGGTCAGCTGGTGCGTGCGCACCGCCAGGTGCTCATTGACCTGGGCGGTCGCGCCCAGATCGGCCAACCGTCGTGCCAGCTCGCGGTTCTTCTCGCGCAGCACTTCCAGCTGGTAGCTGGCCAGCGACGCGGTCGGGCCGTCGTCACGCGGCACCACCAGGGTCAGGGCCAGGTCCGGGAACTGCTTGAGGAAGCCGGGATGACGCCGCAACCAGGCAGCGACTTCATGGGCCCCGAGCTTGTCGACGGTTTCGGTCATGCGATCCACTCCCCTTCGAAGACGAATGCGGTCGGGCCCGCCATCACCACCGGCTGGCCATCGCCCGGCCACTGGATGCGCAGGTCGCCACCGGGCAGGCTGATGCGGGCATCGCGCTGCAGGCGACCGCGCTGCATCAGGGTCACCGCGGCGGCACAGGCACCACTGCCGCAGGCCAGGGTCTCGCCGACACCGCGCTCGAACACGCGCAGGCGGGCGTGGGCCGGGCTCATCACCTGGGCGAAGCCCACGTTCACCGAGCGCGGGAACGACGCATGCTGCTGCAGCAGCGCACCGACGCGCTCGACCGGTGCAGCATCGACCAGGCCCACTTCGATCACCGCATGCGGGTTGCCCATCGACACCGCGGCGAAGCGTACGCTCTCGCCCTGCAGCGGCAGCAGGTATTCCTCGCGCGCGTGCGCAAAGCCCATCAGCGGCACGTTGGCCGGCTCGAAGGCGGGCACGCCCATCGTCACCGCAAACTGCCCTTCGCCCAGCACCTTCACTTCATGGCTGGCCAGCGGGCTGTCGATGACGAATGCATCGCCCTGCGCACTGCCCTCGCGCACCAGCCAGGCGGCGATGCAGCGCGCGCCGTTGCCGCACTGCTCGGAATTGGAGCCGTCGGCATTCCAGATGCGGTACGAGGCCACCGAACCGTCCGCGCGCGGTGCCTCGATGGTCAGGATCTGGTCGCAGCCAACGCCGGTGTGGCGGTCGGCCAGGCGCGCGGCCAGCTCGGGCGTGGGCGGTGCGGTGCCGTCACGCAGGTCGATCACTACGAAATCATTGCCCGCGCCATGCATCTTGCTGAAACGCAGGGCCCTGGAACCGGCCTTACTCATTCCCGCTGCCCGCCTTCTTCGCGGGCGTTGGCGCCGGCTGGGTGGCCGGTGCGGCCGGCTCCACGGTCGTGGCCGGGGTGCCGCTGCCCTGGGTCTGCGGCGCGGTCGCCTCGGTGGCGGGCTCGGCAGCGGGTTCGACGGTTTCTTCCACCGGCACCGGCTTCTGCGGCAGTACCAGCGGTCCCTTGTTGCCGCAGGCGGCGAGGAGCAGCAGCGAGGCCGCTGCCAGCGGAATCAGGATGGCGTTTCGATGGGGGATCTTCATGCCCCGAGTATAGCCATTGGCGGCTGAGCGGTTGGTGCAGGGAATCGGGTTGCCGGCCAGCGGCCGGCACTACCGCCGGCGCTCAATCCGCGGGCGGTGGTGGCAGCGGCCGCGTCCACAGCCAGATTGCGACCACGGTCATGCTGCCGATCGAGAACCACTTCACCCAGGCGATCGGCACGCACCACAGCATGATGCCGGCGCATACCGCCATGGTGATCGTGGCCATCCACTTGCCGTAGCGGCTGACCGCCCCGTGTGCCTGCCAGTTGGCGATGGCCGGGCCGAAACGCGGATGCTGCAGCAGCCAGGTATGCAGGCGCTCCGAACCGCGCGAGGCGGCCCAGGCCGAGATCAGGATGAATACGGTGGTCGGCAGCCCCGGAACGAAGATGCCGACGATGCCGGTGCCCAGGCTGACGTACGCCAGCAGCCACCATGCCCAGCGGAAACGCACCACGCGCGGCGGCGTGGCGCTATCGCGGGGTGCAGATGGCTCGGGCTGGCTCATGGCCGCAAGGATACCGGTTCGGGGTGCCAGGCAGCGCCCGGCGCCCCTTCGCCGTTACGGCTGGGCGATGCCCAGCTGCTGCAGCACGAACGCGTACGACTCGGACAGTTCGCGGTAGCGTTGGAAGCGCCCCGACTTGCCGCCGTGGCCAGCTTCCATGTTGGTGCGGAACAGGATCGGGTAGTGGCCGGTGTTGTCATCACGCAGCTTGGCCACCCATTTGGCGGGCTCCCAGTACTGCACCTGCGAATCCCACAGGCCGGTACCCACGTACAGCGCCGGGTACGCCTGCTGCTTCACGTTGTCATAGGGCGAGTAGGACAGCATGTAGTCGTAATACGGCTTCTGCTCCGGGTTGCCCCACTCGTCGTATTCGTTGGTGGTCAACGGAATGGTCGGGTCGAGCATGGTGGTGACCACGTCGACGAACGGCACCTGCGCCACCATCACCCGGTAATCCTGCGGCGCCTGGTTGGCCACCGCGCCCATCAGCAGGCCGCCGGCGCTGCCACCGGACGCGGCCACGCGATCCTTCGCCGCCCAGCCCTGTGCTACCAGGCCACGGGTGACGTCGATGAAGTCGTTGAAGGTGTTCTGCTTGTGCAGCAGCTTGCCGTTCTCGTACCAGTCGCGCCCCATCTCCTGGCCGCCACGGATGTGGGCGATGGCATACACCACGCCACGATCAAGCAGGCTGACCGCGGTCTGGTTGAAGTACGGATCCATCGACATGCCGTAGCTGCCGTAGGCGTACTGGAACAGCGCGCCCTTGCCGTCCTTCTGGTAGCCCTTGCGGTAGACCAGCGACACCGGCACCTTCACGCCATCGCGCGCGGTGATCCAGACGCGGTCGGTCTCGTACTTCGAGGCGTCATAGCCGATCACCGGCTGCACCTTCAGCTGGCGACGCTCGCCGGTGGCGGTGTTCAGCTCGAACACGGTGGTCGGGGTGGTCATCGAGGTGTAGACGTAGCGCAGCCACGGCGTATCGGCCTCGGTGTTATCGCCCAGGCCCATCGAATAGGCCGGCTCGTCGGCCTTCACGTAGTCGCTGCGCCCGTCCTTGAACAGCAGGCGGATGCGCTCCAGGCCCTCGGAACGTTCGGCGATGGCGGTGTACGTGTCGAACAGTTCGAAGCCTTCGATGAACACCGCATCGTCGTGCGCGATCCAATCCTTCCATTGCGCGCGCGAGGTGGCATCGGTCGGCGCGGTGACCAGCTTGAAGTTCTTCGCACCGTCGTTGGTGCGGATCACCCAGCGGCCGTCATGGTGGTCGGCGTCGTACTCGACATCGCGCTGGCGCGGCGCCAGCACGGTGAAGGTGGTCGGGTCGCTGGCCGGCGCGTAGCGCTCTTCCGAGGACACGGTGCTGTGCACGCCGATGGTGATGAAGCGATCGTCGCGGGTGCGGCCGATGCCCATGTAGAAGCTGTCGTCCTTCTCTTCGTAGACGACGGTGTCGGCGCTGGCCGGGGTGCCCAGCACGTGCTTCTTCACGCGCACGGTCAGCAGCGTTTCCGGATCGTTCTCGACATACAGCACGGTGCGGTTGTCGTCGGCCCAGACCAGGTCGCCGGAGCTGCCGGTGATCACATCGGGCAGCAACGTGCCGGTGGCCAGGTCCTTGAAGCGGATCGTGTACTGGCGGCGGCCGACGTCATCGTCGGCCCAGGCCAGCAGCTGGTTGTCCTGGCTGACTTCCATCGAACCGACGCTGAAGTAGCCCTTGCCGGCGGCCATCGCGTTGACGTCCAGCAGGATTTCCTCTGCCGCCTCCATGCTGCCCTTGCGGCGCGCGTGGATGGGGTAATCCTGGCCGGTCTCGAAGCGGCTGTAGTACCAGTAGCCGCGCTCGCGCGCCGGCACGCTGGAATCGTCCTGCTTGATGCGGCCGACGATCTCCTTGTACAGGGTGTCTTCCAGTGGCTTCAGCGGCGCCAGCAGCTGGTCGGCGTAGGCATTCTCGGCCTGCAGGTAGGCCAGCATGTCCTTGTTCTCGCGCTTGTCGTCGCGCAGCCAGTAATAGTCATCGTTGCGGGTCGCGCCGAACGGCGCCTTGACCACGTGCGGATGCTTGGCGGCATCCGGCGGAACGGGCGGCGTGGCGGCGGTAGCAGTCGTGGTCATCAGGCTGGCGAGCAACAGGCAGAGGGTGGACTTCATGAGATAAGGCTCCTGGCGCATCAATGCAATGGTCTTCGACGGGGTCAGATCCCTTTTCCCGAAAAGGGATCTGACCCCAATCTCGGCAATGCGGCAACCCTGCGGAACGTCATGGGTTGCGCCGGCCGGCGTACCATGGGCACATGAGCACCCCGCCCCACACGCCGGGCTACAGCCGGCGCAGCCATGAAATCGCTCCGTTCCACGTGATGTCCCTGCTGGCCCGCGCGCAGGCGCTGGAACAGGCAGGCCACGATGTGATCCACCTGGAAATCGGCGAACCGGACTTCACTACCGCCGAACCCGTCGTGCGTGCCGGCCAGGCCGCACTGGCCGCCGGCCACACCCGCTACACCGCCGCGCGCGGCCTGCCGGCGCTGCGCCAGGCGATCAGCGGTTTCTACCGCAGCCACTATGGGCTGGATGTCGATCCCGAACGCATCCTGGTCACCCCGGGTGGGTCCGGTGCGCTGCTGCTGGCCAGCAGCCTGCTGGTCGATCCCGGCCGCCACTGGCTGCTGGCCGACCCCGGCTACCCCTGCAACCGCCACTTCCTGCGCCTCGTCGAGGGCGGCGCGCAGCTGGTGCCGGTCGGCCCGGACACCGCCTACCAGCTGACCCCTTCGCTGGTGGAACAGCACTGGAATGACGACAGCGTCGGCGCGCTGGTCGCCTCACCGGCCAATCCGACCGGCACCGTGCTGTCCGCCGACGAACTGGCGGCACTGTCGCAGGCCCTGCACGCGCGAGGCGGCCACCTGGTGGTGGACGAGATCTACCACGGCCTGACCTACGGCCTGGATGCGCCCAGCGTGCTGCAGGTGGACGACAGCGCGTTCGTGCTGAACAGTTTTTCCAAGTACTTCGGCATGACCGGCTGGCGGCTGGGCTGGCTGGTGGCACCGCCTGCAGCGGTACCGGACCTGGAAAAGCTGGCGCAGAACCTGTACATCAGCGCCTCCAGCATCGCCCAGCACGCCGCGCTCGCCTGCTTCAGCGAGGAATCGATGGCGATCTTCGAACAGCGCCGTGAAGCGTTCCGCCAACGCCGCGACTTCCTGCTGCCCGCGTTGCGTGAGCTCGGCTTCCGCATTGAAGTCGAGCCGCAGGGCGCGTTCTACCTGTACGCCGATGTCAGCGCGTTCACCGACGACGCGCAGGCGTTCTGCGCGCACTTCCTGGAAACCGAGCACGTGGCGTTCACCCCGGGCCTGGATTTCGGCTTCCATCGCGCCAACCAGCATGTGCGGCTGGCGTATACCCAGCAAGTACCGCGGTTGCAGGAGGCGGTGGCGCGGATCGCGCGCGGGTTGAAGCGTTGGCAGGGATCACGTTGAGGGTAGTGCCGGCCGCTGGCCGGCAAGCCGGGAATACCTGAATGATGCGGTTGCCGGCCAGCGGCCGGCACTACCGGTAAAGAAAAACGCCGCCCTGGGGCGGCGTTTTCCGTTCTGCTTACTTGCCGCCCAACCGCTCCCACAGGAAGCTGTAGGCCAGCGCGGACATATGCGCGGCCTGTGCGTTGTTGGCTGCGCCGCCGTGGCCCCCTTCGATGTTCTCGTAGTAGGTCACGTCCTTGCCGGCGTCGATCATCTTCGCCGCCATCTTGCGGGCGTGGCCCGGGTGCACGCGGTCATCGCGGGTGGAGGTCGTGAACAGCACCGGCGGGTAGTTCTTCTTCGCGTTGAACAGGTGATACGGCGAGAAGGTCTTGATGAATTCCCAGTCGCTGGTGTCCGGGTTGCCGTACTCGGCCATCCACGAGGCGCCGGCCAACAGGTGGCTGTAGCGCTTCATGTCCAGCAGCGGCACCTGCACCACCACCGCACCGAACAGCTCCGGGTACTGGGTCAGCATGTTGCCGGTCAGCAGGCCACCGTTGCTGCCGCCCTGCACGCCCAGGTGCTTGGCGCTGGTGATCTTGCGCTTGACCAGGTCCCGCGCCACCGCGGCCATGTCTTCATAGGCTTTGTGACGGTTCTGCTTCAGCGCCGCCTGGTGCCAGCGCGGGCCGTACTCGCCGCCGCCGCGGATGTTGGCGACCACGTACACGCCGCCCTTCTCCAGCCAGGCGCGGCCCATGCCACCGGAATAGCTCGGGGTCAGCGAGATCTCGAAACCACCGTAGCCATACAGCAGGGTCGGGTTGGAGCCATCGAGCTTCATCGCCCTGTCGTGCACCACGAAATACGGCACGCGGGTGCCGTCCTTGCTGGTGGCGAAGTGCTGCTCGATCACCTTGCCCTTGGCATCGAAGAAGGCCGGCATGGTCTTCAGCGTTTCCGGTGCCTGGCCGATCTCGGCCAGGGCCAGCGTGGTCGGCGTCAGGTAATCGGTGGCGGTCAGCCACACCGCGTCGCTGTCATTGCTGTCCACCGCAGCCACGCCCAGCGTGCCGAAGGCCGGGGCGCCGACGAAGCGGCTGGTCTGCCAGCCGTCGGCGCCCGGGGTCAGCACCGACAGGCGGTTCTTGACGTCGTCCAGCACATTCAGCACCAGGTGGCTCTTGGTCCAGCTGGCACTGGCCAGCGAGGTGGTCGCGGTCGGGGTGAACAGCACGTCGAAGTCGCGCTTGCCGGCCAGGAAGTCGTCCAGCTTCGTCGCCAGCAGCGAACCGGACGCGTAGGTCTTGCCGCCCACGGTCCACGGATCGCGCAGTTCCAGGGTCAGCCACTGCTTGTGCAACCCCTTCTCGGCCGAGTTCGGCGCATCGATCTTGGTCAGCGTGCCGTCGTCGCCACGCAGGTAGAGCTCGTTGTTGTAGAACGCCAGGGTGCGGCTGACCAGGTTGCGTTCGAAGCCCGGGGTGTCATCGTGCATCGCCGCGATGTACATGTCCTCCGGCTTGCCTTCGTACACCACGGTGGCCGAGGCCATCGGCGTGCCGCGCTTCCACAGCTTGGCCACGCGCGGGTAGCCGGAGGTGGTCATCGAGCCGGCACCGAAGTCGGTGTAGACGAACACGGTGTCGCGATCGACCCAGTTGAGGCCGCCCTTCGACTCCGGACGGAAGAAGCCGTCCTTGATCCAGGTCTTGTTGGCCAGATCGAACTCGCGGGTGACGTCGGCGTCGGCGCCGCCGCGCGACAGCGCGATCAGGCAACGGCTGTAATCCGGGCGCAGGCAATCGGCGCCGTGCCAGACCCAGTTCTCACCCTCGGCCTTGTTCAGCGCATCCAGGTCGAGCACGGTCTCCCACTGCGGCGAGGCCTTGCGGTACTCGGCCAGGGTGGTACGCCGCCACAGGCCGCGCTCGTGCTGCTGGTCCTTCCAGAAGTTGTAGTAGTAATCGCCGATCTTCTGCACGCCGGGAATCTTGGCGTCGGAGTCGAGCACCTCGCGGATGCGGGTCTCCATCTGCTTGAAGGCCGGGGTCTGCGCCAGGCGCGCCTCGGACTTGGCATTCTGTTCCTTGACCCAGGACAGTGGCTTGTCGCCGGTGACGTCCTCCAGCCAGGCGTAGCGATCGGTGTCTTCAGCGGCCACGGCGGTCCCCACCGAGGCAGCGGTCATCATGCCGGCCAGCAGGCAGGCGGAAGCGAGTCGTGACATTGCAGCTCCAGGCAGTCATAAGCCGGGGAACGCTAGCACGGAATGTCGCGGCCTCCCCCGTGTCGAAGGTCAGGCCGTGGCCGACGGCGCGCCTGTCCACCGGTACGCCGCGCCCGCCATCGCCATGACGGGTGCGGCAGCGGAAAGCGCAGCAGCGCCCACCAGGCCGCAAGCGGCATGCCCACCAGCCACATCGGCAGCCAGCCCAGCCATGCGCTGCTGCCACGCGCCGCCGGCCAGACCAGTACCAGCGCCAGCCCAGCCAGGGTCAGCTGCCGCACGCCGCGCAGCAGGCGCGGGTCGGCGCGTTCGATGACGCGTTCAGTTGCAGGGCGACGGACGGAACGAGCGTTCATGGGGGCTTCTCCGGTAGACAATGCAACACAGCTTGGGCAAGCCCCTTCTCACAGGATGCGACACCATTGACGGATCGCGTGCACACAGTCGACCATGCGCGTGCAAGCCCACTGGAGCCCGCTCCCGCATGACTTCGATCCGCCCGTTCTGCGCCGTGCTGCTGGCTCTGTCCCTGGCAGGTCCTGCCATGGCCGCCAGTGAGCCGCCGTCGCCCCGCGCCAGCGCCACCGACGCGGCCGACCCGGGGGCGCCGATCGACCTGAAGCGCTTCATGGGCACCTGGTATGTGATCGGCCGCGTGCCGAACTTCATCGAACGCGGGCATGTCGCCAGCGTCAACGAGTACGAGCTGCGCGACGAGCACAAGGTCGCCATCACCTACCGCTACCGTGATGGTTTCGGCGAACCACTGCAGGAAATTCGCGCACGTGCCAGCGTCGATCCGGACAGCGGCAACCATGGCTGGCGAACCTGGTTCTATCGCGTGGTGCCGACCCATTCGCGGGTACTGGAAGTGGCCCCGGACTATTCATGGGCACTGATCGGTTATCCGGGCCGCGAAATGGCCTGGATCTTCGCGCGCAAGCCGGACATGGACAAAGCCCTGTACAAGGAGCTGGCCGAGCGCCTGCGCGACGAGTACGGCGTGAACACCGACAAGCTCAAGCGCGTGCCTCAGCATCCGGAACAGGTCGGCAAGCTGGGCTACGAAGTACCGAACGCGCGTTGACCGCACGTGGAATTGCCGGCCAGCGGCCGGCACTACCGTTTTTTTCCCGGCAATCGGGTAGAGCCGGCCGCTGGCCGGCTGCCGCCCGGCATTCTGTTACTTGCGGCTGTAATGCGCGACCAGGCGGTCGCCGAGCATCTGCAGCAGCTGCACCAGGACCAGCAACAGGACCACGGTGACCAGCGCCACGTCGGTGTGCGAACGCTGGTAACCATCGCGGAACGCCAGGTCGCCGAGGCCACCGGAACCAATCGCACCGCCCATCGCGGTGAAGCCGATCAGGGCCACGGTGGTGACCGTCGCCCCGGCGATCAGCCCCGGTCGTGCTTCCGGCAGCAGCACCCGGGTGACCAGCTGCCAGGTGGTGGCGCCCATCGCCTGGGTCGCCTCGATCACGCCACGATCCACTTCGCGCAGCGCGGTCTCGACAAGGCGCGCGTAGAACGGCGCCGCGCCGATCACCAGCGGCACGATCGCGCCGCGCACGCCCAGCGAGGTACCCATCAGGAACAGCGTGACCGGGATCAGCACGATCATCAGGATGATGAAAGGCACCGAGCGCAGCAGGTTCACCACCAGAGCCAGCACGCCATAGGCAAACGGCCGGCGCTTCATCTGCGGCGCCCCGAACAGGTACAGCAGCACGCCCAGCGGCAGGCCGATGGCCAGGGTCAGCGGCAGCGAACCAAGCAGCATCAGCAGGGTGTCGAGGGTCGCCTGGCCGATGTCGGCCCACTTGCCCGCATCCAGATGGCGGAAGAAACCACCGGCAGTGGCGATGATCATCGACGCAGCTCCTCGACATGCACGCCGGCAGCCACGAACGCGGCCTGCGCGGCGGACTGGTCACCGCCCACCAGGGCGACCACCAGCTGGCCATACGGGGTGTCCTTGATCCGGTCGATACGCCCGGACAGGATGTTGTAGTCGACCCCGGTCTGGCGCGCGACGCTGCCGAGCAGGGGTTCGTAGGTGTCACCGCCAAGGAAGGTCAGGCGCACGATGCGCCCGCCGACCACGTCGAAATCGCGGTGCAACGCGCCTTCGTCCACGTGCTCCGACTCGCTGACGAACCGGCGCGTGGTCGGGTGCTGCGGGTGCAGGAAGACGCGGGTAACCGGTCCGGTTTCGACCATCTGGCCGGCATCGAGCACGGCGACGCGGTCGCAGACGCGGCGGATCACATCCATCTCGTGGGTGATCAGCACGATGGTCAGGCCGAGCTCGCGGTTGATCTTCGACAGCAGCGACAGCACCGATGCAGTGGTCTGCGGGTCGAGCGCACTGGTGGCCTCGTCGCACAGCAGGATCTGCGGGCGGGTCGCCAGCGCACGGGCGATGCCGACGCGCTGCTTCTGGCCACCGGACAGCTGCGCCGGATACTTCTGCGCATGCGCTTCCAGGCCGACGGTCTGCAGCAGTTCGGCAACGCGCGCATCGATCTCCGCCTTCGGCGTCCCAGCCAGCTCCAGCGGGAAGGCGACATTGCCGGCCACGGTGCGCGAGGACAGCAGGTTGAAGTGCTGGAAGATCATGCCGATGCGCCGGCGCAGCGCGCGCAGCCCGTCCGCGTCCAGCGCGGTGACATCCTCGCCGCCGATCAGCAACCGCCCGCCACTGGGTTCTTCCAGCCGGTTGATCATGCGGATCAGGGTCGATTTGCCGGCGCCGGAATGGCCGATGATGCCGAATACCTCACCGGCTTCGATGGTCAGGTCCAGCGGTTGCAGCGCGCTGACTTCGCGGCCGGCAACGGCATAGGATTTGTGCAGGCGCTGGAACTCGATCACGGGCGTGGCTCACCGGCTGGGTGACGGAAGGGGGCGTGCAGCCTACCAGCGCAGGCGGTCGCGCGCCCGCGCCATGGGCCAGAATGTTATTCCTTTTGGTTCTAAGCCGCCCGCGCCGGCGCGTAGGCCGGGGTCAGAGCCCCTGCGGGGATCCGACCCCGGGGTCGGATCCCCGCAGGGGCTCTGACCGCATTCCCTGGCCCAACCGGCTCAGGGATGATCCAGCGGCTTCGGCGGCTCCTGCCGGTTCACCCGCTCGCGGTGCAGCAGGTACAGACCGGAGGCGACGATGATCGCGGCGCCCACCCAGGTATAGCCGTCGGGCAGCTGGCCCCAGAAGGCCAGGTCCCAGCCGATCACCCACACCAGCCCGCTGTACTCCAGCGGCGCGATCATCGAGGCCTCGCCCAGCTGGAAGGCCTTGGTCAGGGCGATCTGGCCCAGGGCCCCGGCCAGGCCCATGCCGGCGATCAGCGGCGCATGCGCCAGCTGCAGCGGCACCCAGCCGGGAATGGACAGCAGGCCGGCACCGATGGCCATGATGACCAGGAACCACACCACCATCGACTGCGAGGTATCGGTGCGGGTCAGCAGGCTGACCGTGATCGCCGCCACGGCATAGGCGGTTGCCGCCGCCAGCACCATCAGGCCGGGCACCGAAATGAAGCCGTCCACGCCCGGACGCAGCACCACCAGCACGCCGACCAGGCCGATGCCGATGGCGACCCAGCGCCGCGGCCCGACCCGCTCGCCCAGCAGCGGTACCGACAAGGCGGCGATCAGCAGCGGGGCGACGAAATAGATGGTGTAGGCGGTGGACAGCGGCAGTTCGCGCAGGGCGAACACGAAGCAGCCAATCATCGCCATGCCCAGCGCGCCACGCAGCAGGTGCAGGCCCCAGCGACGCGGCACCAGCGAGCGCGGGCCGGCGCTGGCCAACACCCAGACCAGCACGAACGGCAACGAGGCCGCGCCGCGCAGGAAGGTCACTTCCAGGGTCGGATAGCTGGCCGACAGCTGCTTCATGCCAGCGTCCATCAGCGAGAAACAGGCGACCGCAGCGACCATCCAGGCCACCGCACGCGAAGGGGAGCGTTGCACGTTCATGGCCCATTATCGCCCGGTCGTCGCTTTCTGTAGAGCCGAGCCCACGCTCGGCTGCCCTTCACAAAGCCGCCGAGCGTGGGCTCGGCTCTACAAAGGGCGGGCATGCGGGCCCTCGCGATAGAATGATCGCCACTGAAACCTGCGGAGCACCGCCCATGCCTTCCTTCGACGTCGTGTCCGAAGTCGACACCCACGAGCTGACCAACGCCATCGACCAGGCCAACCGCGAACTGGCCACCCGCTTCGACTTCAAGGGCGTGGACGCAAAATTCGAGCGCGACGGCGATGTCATCAACCAGACCGCGCCGACCGAATTCCAGCTCAAGCAGATGAACGACATCCTGCGTGCTCGCCTGGCCGCACGCGGCATCGACGTGCTCAGCCTGGAGTTCGGCGACATCGAGACCAACCTGGCCCAGGCCCGGCAGAAGATCACCGTCAAGCAGGGCATCGAGCAGAAGATCGCCAAGAAGATCGCGGCGGCGCTGAAGGATGCCAAGCTGAAGGTGGAAAGCCAGATCAACGGCGACAAGCTGCGCGTGCAGGGCAAGAAGCGCGACGACCTGCAGGACGCCATCGCCGTGCTTAAGGCCGGCAAGTTCGAGCTGCCGCTGCAGTTCAACAACTTCCGCGACTGAGGCATCCGCCGGGCATGCCCCGGCGCTGCCAGCGGCAGGCACGACGGCGCGTTGCCAGCGACGCGCCTACAATGGCGGCCCCGCCAGCCGACGTGCCCGCCATGACCGATTCCCCCCTGCCCACCGATGACCCGATCGCTGCCACCCGCCTGTGGCTGGAGCGCATCGTCATCGGCCTGAACCTGTGCCCGTTCGCCAAGGCGGTGTATGTGAAGGACCAGGTCCGCATCGTGCTCAGTGATGCGACCACGCCGGAAGCGCTGGTTGAGCAGCTGGCCGAGGAACTGGTGCTGTTGCGCGATACGCCGGCCGAGCAGATCGATACCACGCTGATCGTGCATCCGCAGGTGCTGACGGACTTCCTCGACTACAACGATTTCCTCGACAACGCCGACGCCGCGATCGAGGCACTGGACCTGCAGGGGATCCTGCAGGTGGCCAGCTTCCACCCGGACTACCAGTTCGACGGCGTGGCAGCGGACGACGCCAGCAACTACACCAATCGCGCGCCCTTCCCCACCCTGCACCTGCTGCGCGAAGACAGCGTGGCGCGCGCAGTGGATGTCTATCCGGACCCGGACGTGATCGTCGAGCGCAACATCCAGACCCTGGACCGCATCGGTGTGGACGGCTGGCATCGCCGCCTGCGTGGCGAAGACCTGACGTGAGCACGGTGCCGCCGATTGCCGCATGGCCGGCCGCGCCGCTGTCGGGCAAGGTGGTGCTGGTCACCGGCGGCGCCAACGGCATCGGCCGTGGCATCGCCCAGGCCGTGCTCGGTGCCGGTGGACGCGTGCTGATCGGCGACCTGGACGTGGAGGCCGGCGAGGCGTGCCTGGCGGAATGGCAGCGTAGTGGCGAGGCCGCATTCCAGCGCCTGGACATCACCGACGAAGCCAGCGTGCGCGACTTCATCGCCGTGGCCCTGCGGCGTTTCAGCCGTATCGACGGGCTGGTCAACAACGCGGGCATCGCCGGACCGCATGGCACGCAGCTGCAGGACATGGACTGGGACGAGTGGCAGCGCCGCCTGTCCTCGCTGCACGGTGCCTTCCTGTGCAGCAAGCACGCACTACCGGCGCTGACGGCCAGCGCCGCCGGCGCAATCATCAACATCGCCTCGACCCGCGCCTGGCAATCCGAAGCGCACAGCGAGGCCTATGCTGCGGCCAAAGGCGGGCTGGTGGCGTTCACCCATGCGCTGGCGATCAGTGCCGGCCCAACGGTGCGGGTCAACAGCATCAGTCCGGGCTGGATCGGCACCACGGCCTGGCAGGCCCCCTCGCGGCGACACGCACCGGAGTACTCCGCCATCGACCAGGCACAGCACCCGGTCGGCCGGGTCGGCCGCCCCGAGGACATCGGCGCGCTGGCGGTGTACCTGCTGTCGTCGCTGTCCGGCTTCAGCACCGGCCAGGACTTCATCGTCGACGGCGGCATGACCCGGAAGATGATCTACGCCGAATAGAAAAAGGGGACGGAGGGGATTAAGTCGTTTGTGCACAAACGACTTAATCCCCTCCGTCCCCTTTTTTTCGCTTACGCCATGCCCGAGTGCCGCAGCAGCGCGTCGATCTGCGGCGCGCGGCCGCGGAAGGCCTTGAAGTTCTCCGCCGCCGGGCGGCTGCCACCACGCGACAGGATCTCATCGCGGAAGCGTGCACCGGTTTCAGCCAGTGCCTGCGGCGCTTCCTCGAACGCGGCGTAGGCATCGGCGCTGAGCACTTCGGCCCACTTGTAGCTGTAGTAACCCGCGGCGTAACCACCGGCGAAGATGTGGCTGAACTGGTGCGGGAAGCGGTTCCAGACCGGCGGGTGGTTCACGGCCACTTCCGCGCGCACTCGGTCCAGCAGTGCCAGCACGCTGTCCTGCGCCGGTTCGAACTGGCTGTGCAGCAGCATGTCGAACAGGCCGAACTCCAGCTGGCGCACCGTGGCCATGCCGCTATGGAAATTGCGCGCCGCCAGCATGCGCTCGTACAGCGCGCGCGGCAGCGGCTCGCCACTGTCCACGTGCGCGGTCATGCCCTGCAGGTGGTCCCATTCCCAGCAGAAGTTCTCCATGAACTGGCTGGGCAGCTCCACCGCGTCCCATTCCACGCCGTTGATGCCGGCCACGCCCAGTTCGCCGATGCGGGTCAGCAGCTGGTGCAGCCCGTGGCCCATCTCATGGAACAGCGTGGTCACTTCATTGTGGCTGAAGGTCGCCGGCCTGCCGTTGGCGCCCCGGCCAAAGTTGCACACCAGGTAGACCAGTGGCGTCTGCACGCTGCCGTCGCCACGCACGCGACGGTTGCGGCAATCGTCCATCCACGCACCGCCGCGCTTGCCCTCGCGTGCGTACAGGTCCAGGTAGAACTGGCCGACCAGCGCGCCCTGCGCATCGACCAGGCGGAAGAAGCGCACGTCTTCGTGCCACACCGGTGCGCTGTCTTCCTGCACATGCAGGCCATACAGCTGCTCGATCACCGAGAACAGGCCGCCCAGTACCTTCGGTTCGGTGAAATACTGCTTCACCTCCTGCTCGGAATAGCTGTAACGCGCCTGCTTCAGGCGGTCGGCGGCGAACGCCAGGTCCCAGGCCTGCAGGTCATCGATGCCCAGCTGCTCGCGTGCGAACTGCTCCAGCTCGGCGCGGTCCTTGGCCGCGAACGGCTTGGCTCGCGCGGCAAGGTCACGCAGGAAACCCAGCACTTCGGCCGGGTCCTGCGCCATCTTGGTCGCCACCGAGTAATGGCCGTACGAATCGAAGCCGAGCAACGCGGCCAGTTCGGCGCGCAGGGCAAGGATACGGTCGATGTTGCCACTGTTGTCCAGCGCGTCATCGCCGAACTCCGATGCACGCTGCGCGCTGGCACGGTACAGGATCTCGCGCAGGTCGCGGTCTTCAGCCCAGGTCTGCACCGGCAGGTAGCACGGCATCTGCAGGGTCAGTTTCCAGCCGGTCCTGCCGTCCTTCTCTGCCGCAGCGCGCGCGGCAGCCTTCACGTCTTCCGGCAGGCCCAGCAGTCGCGCTTCGTCCTCGATGTACAGCGACCATGCATCGGTGGCGTCGAGCACGTTCTGCGAGAACTTCGCCGACAGCGCCGACAGTTCCTCCTTGATCGCCGCAAAGCGCTGCTGCGCCTCAGGTGCCAGCTCGGCACCGCCCAGGCGGAAGTCACGCAGCGTGTTGTCCAGCACCTTGCGCTGGGCTTCATTGAAATGCGCCGCCTCCGGGCTGGCGGCCAGTGCCTGGTACTGGCGATACAGCGCCAGGTTCTGGCCCAGCGCGCTGGCGAAACGGGTCACCCGCGGCAGGTTGCCGTTGTAGGCCTCACGCAGTTCCGGGGTGTTGACCACCCCCTGCAGGTGGCCGACCAGGCCCCAGGCACGCCACAGGCGCTCGGTGGCGTCATCCAGCGGGGTGACGAAGGTGTCCCAACGCACCGGCTGCACCCGCTCGGCTGCGCTGACGGCAGCTTCGGCCTCGGCCAGCAGCACATCCAGCGCCGGCGCGACGTGCTCGGGGCGGATCGCGTCAAAGCGCGGCAGTCCGGAAAAGTCGAGCAGGGGGTTGGCAACGGTCACGGCAGATCTCCAGGGAACGGGCCCGGCGGGCGGGCAGCTTCCCAGATATGGCGCTGACAGGCGCGGCTGACAAGGGGGCATGCGCCGGCGTTCACGTCGGCCTGACGGCCGCGCACCGAAGCTCTGGCTGCGGGGGAGTCCGCAGCGGTACTTACCGAACGAGGCCCTACATGGAAGGTCTGGCTGCAGTGGCATCCATCTCACCGGCGCGCTCGCTGGCGCTGTCCGCCAGCCCGGCAGAACTGGCCTGGATCGCCGCGCTGTGCGATGCCGGCGACGACGCCCCCCGCCATTTGGAGCAGCTGCAGGCGGTATTGCAGCAGGGCGGCACGTTCAACGATGCCCAGGAGTGGTACCCGTTCGAGGTGATCGAGCGCGGCGCCAGCCAGTTGCAGCTGGGCCACGAGCGCGAGTTCGTGATCTGCGTGCTGCTGTGGCTGCAGGCATTGGCCCAGGGACGCGCCAGCATCCTGGACCCCAGCCTGCACCTGGATGACCGCGCGATGGACATCGAGGCGTTGCCTGATGCGCTGCGCGATGCGGTGCTGGATGCGTTCACCGCAGCGGGGTATTGAGACGCCCCGGCGACCGGGTGGAGTCGACTGTGGGTCGACTTTCGCGCGCAGCGCGGGATTCCGGCGACCTGAACGTGGAGCGGTCGACCAACAGTAGACGCTACCCAGCCGATGCACAGCCGGCCGTGCGTTGCCGCGTTACAACGCTTCCAGGCTGCACCACGGCAGTTCGGGCAACCCCTGCCCGGCCACCGCCGCCGCCAGCTGCGCATCGGCGCCGTCGACATCGATCCCCTGTCGCCCATACCACGCCGGGTCGTAATAGCTCTGCGCATAGCGCTCGCCACTGTCGCACAGGATGCTGACGATGCTGCCCTGGTGGCCCGCCTCACGCATCCATTGCGCGGCCTGCAGCACGCCGATGAAGTTGGTGCCGGTGGAGCCACCGACACGGCGGCCGAGCTGGCGGCTGACATGGCGCATCGCGGCCAGGCTCAGCGCATCGGGCACCTTCACCATCGCATCGACACTGGTCGGGATGAAACTCGGCTCCACCCGTGGCCGGCCGATGCCTTCCACGCGCGAGCCACCGCTACAGGTCAGTCCACGCCAGTCCTGTTCACCGGCCACGGCAGCCTTGTAGCCGTCGAAGAACACCGACACTTCCGGGTCCGCGCAGAGGATGCGGGTGTCATGCCGGCGGTAGCTGACATAACGGCCCAGCGTGGCGGCGGTACCGCCGGTACCCGGGCTGCACACGATCCATTCCGGAACCGGGCTGGGCTCTTCGGCCATCTGCTTGAAGATGGATTCGGCGATGTTGTTGTTGGCACGCCAGTCGGTCGCCCGCTCGGCATAGGTGAACTGGTCCATGAAGTGGCCGCCGGTTTCGCGGGCCAGCTTTTCCGAATCACAGTTGAGGTCGCAGGCGCGCTCGACCAGGTGGCAGCGGCCCCCATGGAACTCGATCGCCGCGATCTTTTCCGGCGAGGTGGTGGCCGGGATCACCGCAATGAACGGCAGGCCCAGCAGGCGCGCGAAATAGGCTTCGGACACGGCGGTCGAGCCACTGGAGGCCTCGATCACTGGCCGGCCCTCGCGCAACCAACCGTTGGCCAGCGCGTACAGGAACAGCGAGCGCGCCAGCCGGTGCTTGAGGCTGCCGGTGGGATGGCTCGACTCGTCCTTCAGGTACAGGTCGATGCCCTCGAACCCGGGCAGCGCCAGCGGGATCAGATGGGTATCGGCGGAACGGTTGAAATCGGCTTCGATCTTGCGGATGGCGGCGGCCACCCATTCACGCTGCGACATGGCGGGCAATCGTTATCAGGACGGAACGGTGCGATCCGGCCATTGTACGTCGCGGTGCCGTCAGGTGCGGGCCGGTAGAATGGCGCCATCCGGCCGGCAACGGCCCCGTCTGAAGGACCTCCCCCATGACCATTCCCGCCCTGCGCGATGTCCCCGGCGTCGCCGCCCAGGCCCCGGCCGAAACCAGCGGCTTCGTGTTCAACCACACCATGCTGCGGGTGAAGGACATCACCGCCTCGCTGGACTTCTACACCCGCGTACTGGGTTACCAGCTGATCGACAAGCGCGACTTCCCCGACGCCCAGTTCAGCCTGTACTTCCTGGCCTACGTGCCGGCCGGCGCAGTGGTGCCAGAAGACGACAGCCAGCGCCGCCTGTGGATGGCCGGCCTGCCGGGCGTGCTGGAACTGACCCACAACCACGGTACCGAAACCCAGGCCGGTGCGGTGTACCACGACGGCAACAGCGACCCGCGCGGCTTCGGCCACATCTGCGTGTCGGTGCCGGACATCGAGGCCGCCTGCCAGCGCTTCGAGGACCTCGGCGTGACCTTCCAGAAACGCCTGACCGACGGCCGCATGAAGAACCTGGCCTTCATCAAGGACCCGGACGGCTACTGGGTCGAAATCATCGCCAACTGACAAAAAGGGGACGGAGGGGATTAAGTCATTTCTGGCACTATTGGCCGGAAGCGACTTAATCCCCTCCGTCCCCTTTTTTGCGAGGTTCGTATGGAAACAATGGAACTGCACCGCGGCCGCCTGATCGACCATCTGCAGTTGGTGGTGCGTGACCTGGCCGCCAGCCGCCGCTTCTACCAGGCGGTGTTCGACACCATCGGCATCCCGATCGCCGGCGAAGGCGATGATTACTTCTGGGCCGATGAGCTGTTCATTTCCAGCGCCAGCAGCGAGGCCGCCGCCGGCCAGCTGACCGGCCGCCACCATCTGGCCTTCCAGGCCCGCGACAGCGCCACCGTCGATGCCTTCCATACCGCCGCGATCGCCGCCGGCGGCACCGATAACGGCGCGCCGGGCGAACGCCCCTACCACCCGGGCTACTACGGCGCCTTCGTGCTCGACCCGGACGGCAACAACATCGAAGTGGTCTATCACGGTCCTGCGAACTACAGCGCCGACTCGGTGAAGGTCACGTTCTGATATCACCGAAGCCGTGAACGAAGAAGCCGGGCAATGCCCGGCTTCCCTGCTTCCAGCGCTGCAGCCCTCAGTGGGCGGCCATGTAGATGTCCTGAAGCACGGCCTTTTCCAGTTCCAGCTCGCCCAGCAGGTTCTTCACGATATCGCCCAGGCTGAGGATGCCGACCAGCTGGTTGCCGTCGGTCACCATCAGATGACGGCGCCGCGAGTACGTCATCAACGACATGGCCTGCTTCAGCGTCGCGTCCGGCGCAATGCCTTCCAGGCCGGTGGACGGCAGGCTGGAGATCACCCGGCGGCCGGCCTGCGGGCCGTCGTCGGCCAGGGTACGCACGATGTCCTTCTCGGAAATGATGCCGACCGGGGCATCGTCCTTCATCACCACCAGCGCAGCGATCCTGTTCGCGCTCATCTTGTGGGCGGCGGCACCGATGGTGTCCTCGGCGTCGATGGTGATGACAGCTTCTTTCTTGGATTGCAGGAGTTCGCGGACGTTCATTCTTGTTTCCTGGTGCAGGTCACTGAAGTCAAAAAAGTGTGCTCTTCCGATACGCCCCCTCCCCGGGAACAGACCTTTCAGCGCACGTCTGGCGCACCCGCCCGCCGCGTGGAATGGATCGGCAGGCGATGTGCTGCAACGCGAACGAGGTGGGCTCAACCGCTCAACCCGGACCTCGGTCAAATCGATTCTACGACTGCGACCATCGGTCACTACCGGCATCGATAGGACAGTTCGTCGTGGGAACCAACCGACGATCCAGAGAATGGCACCGCGGCTGAAACCGCCGCTGAATACAGCCAATGCCACGCATTAAAGAATGATTGCCTGCTGCCGACGGCGGACAGAACACCCGGCGGCTGTCCCACTTGGCATGGCCAACCACGCAAACGAAAGGGGCCACGCGGGCCCCTTTTCGCATGCAGCATTCAACGGATCCGGTAGTGTTACTCCACCGTCACGCTCTTGGCCAGGTTGCGCGGCTTGTCCACGTCGGTGCCGCGTGCCAGCGCGGTGTGGTAGGCCAGCAGCTGCACCGGAATGGTGTGCACGATCGGGTTGAGCACGCCGGCATGGCGCGGCGTGCGGATCACGTGCACGCCTTCGGACTCATTGAAGTTGCTGTCCTGGTCGGCGAACACGAACAGCTCGCCACCACGGGCGCGCACTTCCTGCATGTTCGACTTCACCTTCTCCAGCAGGCTGTCATTGGGGGCGATCACCACCACCGGCATGTCCTCGTCCACCAGCGCCAGCGGGCCGTGCTTCAGCTCGCCCGCCGGGTAGGCCTCGGCGTGGATGTAGGAAATCTCCTTGAGCTTGAGCGAGCCTTCCAGCGCGATCGGGTAATGCAGGCCACGGCCCAGGAACAGCGCATTGGACTTGCGCGCGAAGCGTTCGGCCCACGCCGCGATCTGCGGTTCCAGGTTCAGCGCGTGCTGCACGCTGCCCGGCAGGAAGCGCAACTGTTCCAGGTAATCCGCTTCCTGCGCCGCGTCGATGCGGCCATGCAGCTTGCCCAGCACCACGGTCAACTGGAACAGCGCGGCCAGCTGGGTGGTGAAGGCCTTGGTCGAAGCCACGCCGATCTCCGCGCCCGCGCGGGTGTAGCAGACCAGCTCGCTGGCGCGCGGAATCGCGCTTTCCGGCACGTTGCAGATCGACAGCGTGTGCTTGTGGCCAAGCGCCTTGGCGTACTTCAGCGCCTCCATCGTATCCAGCGTTTCGCCGGACTGGGAGATGGTGACGATCAGGTGCTTCGGGTTGGCATACGCGGCGCGGTAGCGGTACTCGCTGGCAATCTCCACGCTGCACGGCAGGCCGGCGATGGCCTCGATCCAGTAGCGCGCGGTCAGGCCGGCGTAGTAGCTGGTGCCGCAGGCAATGATCTGCACGCCCTCGATGCCCGACAGCACCGCTTCGGCATTCTTGCCGAACAGCTCGGCCGGGAAACCACCGGCGTCGATCGCCGCCTCGATGGTGTCGCCCAGCGCGCGCGGCTGCTCGTGGATTTCCTTCTGCATGAAGTGGCGGTACGGGCCAAGCTCCAGCGATGCCAGCGACACGTCGGACAGGTGCACATCGCGCTCGACCGGCCGGTCATGCTCATCGAAGATGCGCACGCCATCGCGACGGATCTCGGCGGTGTCGCCCTCTTCCAGGAAGATCACCTTGCGGGTGGCCGAGATCACCGCCGAGACGTCGGAGGCGACGAAGTTCTCGCCCTCGCCCAGGCCCACCAGCAGCGGGCAGCCCATGCGCGCGCAGACGAAGCGCTCCGGCTCGGCGCGGCTGACCACGGCCAGCGCGTAGGCGCCGGTCAGCTCCTTCACCGTGTGCTGCAGCGCCACCAGCAGGTCATCGCCGCCCTTCAGGTGATGATGGATCAGGTGCGCGATGACTTCGGTGTCGGTCTGCGACTCGAAGGTGTAGCCCAGCGCCCGCAGCTTCTCGCGCTGCTCTTCGTGGTTCTCGATGATGCCGTTGTGCACCAGCGCCACGCCGTGGCTGATGTGCGGATGCGCGTTGGCCTCGGTGACGCCGCCGTGGGTGGCCCAGCGGGTGTGGCCGATACCCAGCACCGCATTGAACCCTTCGGCCTCGGCCGCCGTGGCCATTTCCGACACGCGACCGGTGCGGCGGACACGACGTACTTCGGGGCGCTCGGCATGATCGATCACCGCGATGCCCGAGGAGTCGTAACCACGGTACTCAAGCCGCTTCAGGCCTTCGATCAGCACCGGCACCACGTCGCGATCGGCGATTGCACCCACGATTCCACACATGTCACGCGTTTCCTTGAAGACGATCGGCGCATTCTAGCCCGCGTGTCCGGCTTCCCCCTCCTGTCCGCTTAATGAAAGTGTCCGGAAAGGTGTCCGCGGACACCCGGACACTCCAGCGGCCCGCCCAACCTGTTGAACTGAAAGGAAATAAAATTGGCACGCTACGTGCTTGGTACTGGCTACCACCGTCAGGCACGCACCCGATGATCCGCGACACTTCCGCACAGGACCAGATCGTTTCCTCCGCCCCGGCCGGCGCCACCCGCGCCAACTGGCAGCGTTACCGGTGGCCGGCGCTGGGCGCCATCGTGCTGCTGGCCGGCATCGGCTGGGCCGTGCATGCCTGGTCCAATGCCAGCCGCTCCTTCGACAGCAGCCGGGTGCGCATCGCCGAAGTGAAGCGCGGCGACCTGGTCCGCGACATCGCCGCCGACGGCCGGGTGATCGCCGCCAACAGCCCGATCCTGTACGCCATCTCGGCCGGCACCGTGGACCTGAAAGTGGTCGCCGGTGACGTGGTCAAGAAGGGCCAGGAACTGGCGGTCATCGACAGCCCGGAACTGCGCAGCAAGCTGGCCCAGGAACAGGCCACCCTGGCCGGCCTGGAAGCCGAGGCCAGCCGTGCCGCGCTGGACGCCACCCTGGCCCGCGCCAAGTCGCGCAAGGAAACCGACCAGGCCACCATCGAGCGCCAGGCCGCCGACCGCGACCTGCAGCGCTTCCAGCGCGGCTACGACGGCGGTGCGGTGCCACAGATCGACCTGGCCAAGGCCAAGGACTCGCTGAAGAAGGCCGACATCACCCTGGCCAACGCCACCACCGATGCGCGCCTGCAGAGCCAGGGCGCCGACCTGGATGCCCGCAACAAGCGCCTGCTGGCCGACCGCCAGAAGGCCGTGGTGGCCGAAGTGCAGCGCCAGGTCGACGCACTGACCCTGCGCGCACCGTTTGACGGCCAGGTCGGCCAGGTGCAGGCGGTCCAGTCCACCAACCTGGCTGCCAACGCGCCGGTGCTGGGCGTGGTCGACCTGTCCAAGTTCGAGGTCGAGATCAAGGTGCCGGAGAGCTTCGCCCGCGACCTGGCGATCGGCATGCCGGCGCAGCTGACCGGCGGCAATGGCAAGCCGTTCCCGGGCGAGATCAGCGCGGTGTCGCCGGAAGTGGTCAACGGCGAGGTCAACGCCCGCGTGCGCTTCGCCAGCGCGCAGCCGGAAGGCCTGCGCCAGAGCCAGCGGATGTCGGTGCGCGTGCTGCTCGATACCCGCAAGGACGTGCTGAAGGTCGAGCGCGGCCCGTTCGTCGAACAGGGCAATGGCGTGGCCTACGTGATGGATGGCCGCACCGCGGTGCGGCGTCCGGTGGAACTGGGCGTCAGCAGCCTGGGCGAAGTGGAAATCAAGTCGGGTGTGCAGCCGGGCGACCGCATCGTGGTCTCCGGCAGCGACCTGTTCAAGGACGCCGAACGCGTCTCCGTCAACTGATACCCGATACCTGAATCCTGGAGAGAGGACACCCCATGTACATGCTCGAAATGCGTTCGGTCGCCAAGGTCTTCCGCACCGAACAGGTGGAAACCCACGCGTTGCGCTCGCTGGAACTGCAGGTCAAGGAAGGCGAGTTCGTCGCGGTCACCGGCCCGTCCGGCTCCGGCAAGACCACCTTCCTCAACATCGCCGGCCTGCTGGAAACCTTCACCAGCGGCACCTACCTGCTTGACGGCCAGGACGTGAGCACGCTGGGCGATGACGCCCGCAGCCGCCTGCGCAACCAGAAGATCGGCTTCATCTTCCAAGGCTTCAACCTGATTCCCGACCTGAACCTGTTCGACAACGTCGACGTGCCGCTGCGCTACCGGAAGATGAGTGCCAACGAGCGCCGCGAACGCATCGAAAAGGCGCTCACCCAGGTCGGCCTGGGCTCACGCATGAAGCATTACCCGAACGAACTGTCCGGCGGCCAGCAGCAGCGTGCGGCGATCGCGCGTGCGCTGGCCGGCAGCCCGCGCCTGCTGCTGGCCGACGAACCAACCGGCAACCTGGATACGCAGATGGCCCGCGGCGTGATGGAACTGCTGGAGGAGATCAATGCCGCCGGCACCACCATCGTGATGGTCACCCACGACCCGGAACTGGCCGCGCGCGCGCAGCGCAACGTGCACATCGTCGATGGCCAGGTGACCGACCTGGTGCGCGAACCGGTGCTGGCTACCCCGCCGCGCCACATCGTTGCCGTCAACGAGTGAGGGCACTCCCATGTTCGCCTACTACACCCGATTGGCGGTACGCAGCTTCCGCCGCAACAAGATCCTGACCGCACTGATGGTGGTCGCCATCGCGCTCGGCATCGGTGCCTCGATGACCACGCTGACGGTGTTCCACGTGCTGTCCGGCGACCCGATTCCCGGCAAGAGCGACCAGCTGTTCTACGTGCAGGTCGATCCGCGCCCGCGCGGCGGCTATACCCCGGGTGAGGAGCCTGAGGAACAGATGACACGGCGCGACGCCGAGACCCTGCTGCGCGAGAAGCGCGGCATCCGCCAGGCGATGATGAGCGCGGGCGGCGGCACGGTGGAACCGGAGCTCAGCACGCTCAAGCCGTTCTCGGTGGATACGCGCTGGACGTCGGCCGATTTCTTCCCGATGTTCGACGTGCCGATGCAGTACGGGCGTGCCTGGAACAGCAGCGATGATGACAATCGCAGCCGGGTGGTGGTGCTGTCGAAAGCGATCAACGACAAGCTGTTCCAGGGTGCCGACAGCACCGGTCGCGAGATCCGCCTGAGTGGCCATTCACTGCGGGTGATCGGCGTGATGAAGAAGTGGAATCCCGAACCCCACTTCTTCGATCTGACCACCGGCAACTACGGCAAGGATGAAGACCTGCTGGTGCCGTTTTCCACTGCGATGGACCTGGAGTTCGGCAGCAACGGCAACATGAACTGCTTCGGCGAGAATCCGGATGGCAGCAGCAACTCGATCAACGCGCCCTGCAGCTGGATCCAGTACTGGGTGGAGCTGGATCCGGCCAAGGTCGAGGACTACCGCAGCTACCTGGCCAACTACTCGGACCAGCAGCGCGCAGCGGGCCGTTTCGAGCGCCCCACCAACGTGCGCCTGCGCCCGGTGATGGAGTGGTTGACGTTCAAGAATGCCGTGCCTAGCGATGTGCGCCTGCAGATGTGGCTGGCATTGGGCTTTCTCGGCGTCTGCCTGGTCAACACGGTGGGCCTGCTGCTGGCGAAGTTCCTGCGCCGCAGCGGCGAGATCGGCGTGCGCCGCGCCCTCGGTGCCAGCCGTGGGCAGATCTTCCTGCAATGCCTGGTTGAAGCCGGTGCGATCGGCGTTGCCGGCGGCGTGCTCGGCATCGGCCTGGCCCTGCTCGGCCTGTATGCGGTGCGCCAGCAACCCGTGGACTACGCGAGCCTGGCCCACCTGGACGGCAGCATGCTGCTGCTGGCCATTGGCCTGACCCTGTTCGCCAGCCTCGCCGCTGGTTTCCTGCCCGCCTGGCGCGCGATGCAGGTTACCCCGGCCATCCAGCTCAAGTCGCAGTAAGCACGAGTACGAGGACCTCCCATGGATATCCGCCCCATCCTCAGCACCCTGCGCCGGCACAAGACAGCCGCCGCCCTGATCGTGCTGGAAGTCGCCCTGACCTGCGCCATCGTCTGCAATGCCCTGTTCCTGGTCACCCAGCGCGTTGAACGGATCAGCCAGACCAGCGGCCTGGCCGAGAACGAGCTGGTGTTCGTCCGGGTCAGCGGCATCGGCAAGCAGACCAATGGCCAGGCCCGCACCCAGGAGGACCTGTCCGCCCTGCGCGCCGTTCCCGGGGTCACCGCCGCCGCGAAGGTCAACCAGCTGCCGTTCCGCCCGAACTCCTCCAATACCAGCGTTTCGCTGAAGCAGGAACAGGAACGTCCGACCGCCTTCGTCACCATGTACATGTTCGGCGAAGATGGACTGTCCACGCTTGGACTGCAGCTGACCGCCGGCCGCGACTTCCAGCCCAGTGAATACAGCAACGTCGAGGATGCACAGAAGAACGCCTCCACCAATACCGCCTCCTCGGTGATCATCAGCCGCACGCTCGCCGACAGGTTGTACCCCGGCGAGAACGCACTGGGCAAGACGTTCTACATGGGCAAGCAGCCACTGCACGTGGTGGGTATTGTCGCGTCATTGGCCACGCCCACCGATTACAACAACAACACCACGCTGTCGATGGTGCTGCCTGTGCGGACCGATTTCACCCAGGGCCCGTACGTCCTGCGCACCGCTCCGGAACGGCGCGAGGAAGTACTCAAGGGCGCGATCGCCGCGCTTGAACGCAACGACCCCAACCGGCTGGTGCGCGAGAAGCTGACCTATGAGGCGCAGCGCAATGACTACTTCAAGAACGACAGGGCCATGGTCGGGCTGCTGATCACGGTGTGCATCTCGCTGCTGGTGGTCACCGCACTGGGCATCATCGGCCTGGCCAGCTTCTGGGTGCAGCAGCGCAGCAAGCAGATTGGTATCCGTCGCGCGCTCGGCGCGACGCGTGGGCAGATCCTGCGCTACTTCCAGACCGAGAACTTCCTGCTGGCCACGCTGGGCATCGTGCTGGGCATGCTGGCCGCCTATGCGATCAACCTGGCACTGATGAACATGTACGAGCTGCCGCGCATGCCGCTGCACTACCTGCCGCTGGGCGCACTGCTGCTGTGGGTGCTTGGCCAGATCGCGGTGTTCGGGCCGGCCCGGCGCGCGGCAGCGGTACCGCCTGCGGTTGCCACGCGGGGCGCATGAGATGCGTATCCGCTGGATGCTGATGATGATGCTCCTGCCACTGCCGGCACTGGCCGGCGGTGGCAGCTCGCAGACACTGGAGTGGCGCCAGGACGATGCGCGCCTGGCATTGCGTTCGAGCGAAGGCCAGGTGCGCGTGGAAGCCGCCGGCCCGGAAGCCCGCTTCGGCGTGCGCAGCGGCGATCGCATCCTGCGGGTGGATGACACCACCGTACGCAGGATCGAGCATCTTGCCGAGGCCCTGCGGCGTTCAAGCGCCGCCAGGGCCTATCTCCTGCTGCAGCGCGACAGGCAGGAACTGACGGTCGCGGTGGACGCCGCTGCCTGGCGCAGGGCGCTGGTCGCTCCGCCTCCGCCAGCACCGCCACCGCCGCCGCCCCGACGCTGAGCCCGCCGCCCCGACGGCTACGGGTTTGGCTATGCTTGATGGGTGGCGCCGGGCTCTCCCGGCGTATGGACACGAACACGGCTCCATCGGCGCCGCCCATCCCTTTCTGCAGAACCGCTTGATGCCTTCGATCCTGATCATCGACGACAACGCCAGTGTGGGCACTGCACTGGACGTGCTGTTCTCCCTGCACGACATCGACACCCTGCAGGCGCAGAGCCCGGCCGAGGGGCTGGCCCTGCTCGAGTCGCAGCCGGTCGACCTGGTGATCCAGGACATGAACTTCAGCGAGGACACCACCTCCGGCGAGGAGGGCGAAGCGCTGTTCGCACAGATCCGCGCACGCCACCCGGACCTGCCGGTGATCCTGCTGACCGCCTGGACCCACCTGAGCAGCGCGGTGGACCTGGTCAAGGCCGGCGCCGCCGACTACCTGGCCAAGCCCTGGGACGACCGCAAGCTGCTGACCACGGTCAATAACCTGCTGGAGCTGTCCGAGGCGCGGCGCGAACTGGACCGCCGCCGCAGCCGTGAGCTGCGCCAGCGCAATGCGCTGGAAGAAAAGTACGACCTGTGCGGTGCGGTCTTCGCCGATCCGGCCAGCGAGCGCGTCATCGCCCTGGCCTGCCAGGTCGCGCGCTCCGAGCTGCCGGTGTTGATCACCGGTCCCAATGGTGCCGGCAAGGAGAAGATCGCGCAGATCATCCAGGCCAATTCACTGGTGGCCAAGGGCCCGTTCATCACGGTCAACTGCGGCGCGTTGCCGTCGGAGCTGATCGAGGCCGAACTGTTCGGTGCCGAGGCCGGCGCCTACACCGGCGCCAACAAGGCACGCGAGGGCAAGTTCGAAGCCGCCGACGGAGGCACGCTGTTCCTGGATGAGATCGGCAACCTGTCGCTGGGCGGGCAGATGAAGCTGTTGCGCGTGCTGGAAACCGGCCGCTTCGAGCGCCTGGGTTCCAATCGCGAACGCCAGGTCAAAGTCCGCGTGGTCAGCGCGACCAATGCCGACCTGCCGGCGATGATCCGCGACGGCACGTTCCGCGAAGATCTCTACTACCGCCTCAATACAGTGGAACTGGTACTACCGCCGTTGGCCGAGCGCGCGGGCGACATCGTGCCACTGGCCGAGCGTTTCCTGACGGCCGGCAAGCCGCTGTCCAGTGCCGCCAGTGCCGCCCTGCAACGGCACCCGTGGCCGGGCAACGTGCGCGAACTGCGCAACGTGATCCAGCGTGCCGAACTGCTGGCGACCGGCAACCGCATCGAGGTGGCCGACCTGAACCTGCCGCGCACCGCACCGGCGCCACGCCCCGCACCGAGCGCTGGCAACGATCCCGACCGCGAGCGCATCGAGGACGTGCTGGCACGCAACCACGGCGTCATCGCCCAGGCGGCTGCCGAACTCGGCCTGAGCCGCCAGGCCCTGTACCGGCGCATGGACCGCCACGGCATCCCACGCGAATGAAGCGGCGCTCGTTCACCTTCCGCCTGTTCCTGCGCCTGCTGCCGGTGCTGGCGCTGGCCGCTGCGCTGCCGTGGCTGCTGGCGTACTGGATGAACCATGGCTGGGTGGTGACCACGGCGTCGGCCGTGATCCTGCTGGCGTTGATGTGGTGGACCCTGCGCCGCGCCACCGCACCGGTGCGCTCGCTGATGCGCGCACTGTCCGGCACCACCAGCAGCTACCGCGACGGCGAGTACAACTTCGGCGTGTACTGGCCGGGCAACGACGAACTGGGCGACCTGGTGCAGGCGCACCGCGAGCTGGGCGATGTGCTGCGCGAACAGCGGCAGGGCCTGGTGCAGCGCGAACTGCTGCTGGACACCATGGTGCAGAACACGCCGGTGGCCATGCTGCTGATTGCCTCCGGCGGCGATGGCATCGCCCGCGTGGTGTTCTCCAACCTGGCTGCGCGCAAGCTGCTGCATGGCGGCTGGAAACTGGAAGGCCAGCGTCTGGAAGAGGTGCTGGAACAGGTGCCGGTAGAGCTGCGCGATGCCATCGCCCGTGGCGGCGACAGCCTGTTCGCGGTGCATGCCGAGGGCGAGGACGGCGACGAGGATGACGAGCAGGTCTACCACCTGTCGCGCCGCGCCTTCCAGCTCAACGGCCGTCCGCACGACCTGCTGCTGGTACGCCTGCTCACCGCCGAACTGCGCCGCCAGGAAGTGCAGACGTGGAAGAAGGTGATCCGGGTGATCAGCCACGAGCTCAACAACTCACTGGCACCGATCGCCTCGCTGGCCCACTCCGGTGGCGTGCTGGTGCAGCGCGAACGCTTCGACCGGTTGCCGGAGATCTTCACCACCATCGAGGACCGCGCACGCCACCTGGAAGGCTTCATCCGTGGCTATGCACGCTTCGCAAAGCTGCCGCAGCCGCAACTGCAGACCGTGCACTGGGCGCCGTTCCTGTCCAGCCTGCGCCAGCAGATCCCGTTCACCATGGAACGCGAGCCGGACGAGGACCTGAGCAGCCGCATCGACATCGCGCAGTTCGGGCAGGCATTGCTGAATCTTCTGAAGAACGCGCATGAAGCCTGCGCCGAGGCCGATCCGCCCAACGATGACGTACAGGTGCAACTCACGCGGCTGCCGCAATGGCTGCGCCTGGACGTACTGGATCGCGGCAAGGGCATGAACGAGCAGGTGCTGCAGAACGCCTTGATGCCGTTCTATTCGACCAAGCGCAACGGCACCGGCCTGGGGTTGGCACTGACGCGCGAGATCGTGGAAGCGCACGGTGGCCGCGTGTCGCTGCAGAACCGCGGCGATGGCGGGTTGTGCGTGTCGATCCTGTTGCCGGTGGGTTGAGCGGGCCGATCGGGTAGCTCCACGCCATGCGCGGATGTGCCGACCAGGGCCGGCACCTACCAGGCCCGCCGCATCGCCACCCGCAGGTGCATCGGAAACCCGAGCGCAGCCTCTTCGGCCATGACGGCGCGCAGGCCGTCGTTCCACTCAGCCTCAGGCACTACGTCGAACCCTTCGCTGGCATAGAAGGCTGCATTCCATGGCACATCGCTCAAGGTGGTCAGCACCGCTGCAGCAAAGCCGGTGGCCCTGGCCTGCGCCAAGGCGTGCCGCAGCAATGCGCGGCCATGGCCACGACGCGCGTGCGCCGGGTCCACATCCATCTGCAGGACATGGAACTCGCCACACAGCTCGCCGCCCAGCAGGTAGCCGGCAATGTCGCCGCCGGGGCCATCCACAACCCACAGCTGGCCCCGCTGAAGGCCGTCCTGCAGCGTCGGCAGATCCAGGCCGTGGCCGGTAAATACCGGATGGGCTTCGTGATCCTTCAGCAGTTCGCCGGCACGCTGTTCAATTGCCGGCAGCACGCCGAGCTCGTCGGCATGCGGAATACGTGGCTCAGGACTTCTTGACCGGGCGCTTCCAGCCATCGATGGTTTCCTGTCGTGCGCGGGCCAGTGTCAGCTTGCCGTCCGGGGCGGTGCGGGTGATGACCGAACCGGCAGCGATGGTCGCGCCCTCGCCGATCGTCAGCGGCGCCACCAGCGAACTGTTGGAACCGATGAACGCGTTGTCGCCGATGGTGGTGGTCGACTTGTTCACGCCGTCGTAGTTGCAGGTGATGGTGCCGGCACCGATGTTCACCTTGCTGCCGATCACCGCATCACCCAGATAGGTGAGGTGGTTGGCCTTGCTGCCGACGCCGAGGGTGACCTTCTTGGTTTCGACGAAGTTGCCGACGTGCACGCCATCGGCCAGCACGGTACCTGGGCGGAGGCGCGCGAACGGACCGACCAGCGCCGCGCCTTCGGTGACCACACCCTCCAGATCACAGTGCGCGCGTACTTCGGTACCGGGGCCGAGAGTAACGTCCTTCAGGCGGTTGAACGGACCGATGGTAACGCCGTCGCCGAGCACGATGTTGCCTTCGAGAACGACATCGACATCGATCAGCACGTCACTGCCCACGGTGACGGTGCCACGGATGTCGAGTCGTGCCGGGTCGCGCACGCGTGCACCCTGTGCGCACAGCGCACGCACGGCGCGATGCTGCCAGGCACGCTCCAGCTGAGACAGCTGCCAGGGATCGTTTGCCCCCTCGGCTTCCTGCGCGTCGGCCACCAGCGCCATTTCGGCCGGGGTGTACTCATGCGCGGCAAATGCGAACACGTCGGTCAGGTAGTACTCGCCCTGTGCATTGCGGTTGGACAGCTGCGACAGCCAGCGGCGCAGCGCGGTCGACTCCGCGGCGATGATGCCGGTGTTGATCGTGCGCACGCGCAGCTGGTCGTCGGTCGCGTCCTTCTGCTCGACGATCGCTCCCACCTTGCCTTCGGCATCGCGCAGCACGCGGCCGTAACCGGTCGGGTCATCAACCTCGGCGACCAGCACCGCCAACCGCCCTGGCTGCGCCAGCAGATCGCGCAGGGTCTGCGCGCGGATCAGCGGTACATCGCCGTACAGCACCAGCACCTGCACGGCATCCGGCACCTGCGGCATCGCCTGCGCCACCGCGTGGCCCGTACCCAGCTGCTGCGCCTGTTCAGCCCACTGCAGGTCGGGCTGGTCGGCGAACTGTTGCCGCACCGCCTCACCGCCATGGCCGTAGACCACATGGATGGCCGCCGGTTGCAGTTCGCGGGCCGCATCGATCACGTGCGCCAGCATCGGTTGGCCGGCGATCGGCTGCAGCACCTTCGGCAGCACCGACCTCATGCGCTTGCCGGCGCCGGCGGCGAGGATGATGACGTGCAGGGCTTGGGTCATGGGAACGGCAGTCCGTGGTTCGTTGCCGACGATTCTAGAGCGTACGCCGTTAACATGGGCATCCCTCCTCCTTCACCATGCCGATGAGCCTTGTCCGCCAGGGAAGCGCCTACCTCGTGATCGGGCTCGTGCAGCTGCTGGTCGATTGGCTGGTGTTCGTGGTCGCCACCGCGCTTGGCATGCCGGTCGCACCGGCCAACGTCGCCGGGCGCCTGGCCGGCATGCTGCTGGGCTTCTGGCTCAACGGCCGCTACACCTTTGCCGAGGCCGGCACCCACAAGCTGGGCTGGAAGCGCTTTGCACGCTTCTTCGGGCTGTGGCTGCTGCTGACTGCGGCAAGCACGTTGCTGGTGAGCCTGGTCGACCACGCGCTGGGCCTGCAGTACACCTGGCTGGCCAAGCCACTGGTGGAAGGCGGGCTGGCGTGCGTGTCGTTCCTGTTGATGCGCTACGTGGTGTACCGCTGATCGCGGTCAGCGATCAGCGGTCAGCGATCACCGTCACGGCGCAGGCGCGCTCCCAGTCCCTCACGCCACAGCTGCAGCGCGCTGTAGCGCAACCGCACCTGATGCTGCCCGGCCGGCACGCACAACGCATGGAAGAGGCCATTGCCGCGCAGCAGCGGCAGTACCTGGCCATCCTCGAGCTGCGCCTGCCAGCCACGACCGGTGGTTTCGTTGATCACCACCCATGCTGCATCGTCGGCCACCACCGTCAGCTCGATGCGTCCCGGCTGGTAGTGCAGCACCTGTACCGTGGCCTCGCCGGCATCCTGTTCGGCACAGTGGCTGCTGGCGGCTGCCGGCAGCCATAGCTGCCGGTTGAAATCGGTCTGGTTGAACAGCGGCGCAGGCGGTAGAAGCTCCTCATGGCGGCGCACCTGCCGCGGATTCAGCACCCGTGGCAGCACGCTGTCACGCCGCGCAAGTTCCACCTGGTCGCCCTGCGCGCTGGAGCCCGGGAACGGCTCCTGGGCCAGCAGCCAACGCACGCCCAGCAGGTCGTACAGGGGAGCAGCGGTGTCTGGCATCCAGGCAGTGGGGACCTTCTGCTGGAAGGTATCCACCGGCTCGCCCGGCATCCCGGTCATCTGCAGATAGTCGCTTGCCAGCAGCGGGTTGTAGCCGTTTGCCAGCGCAATGGCATGCACCGCCGCGCCGTTGGTGAGTCCGCCGATGCCGAAGACCACCGCGCGCTCGGGTATGCCGATATGCCGCTCTGCCGCCAGCAGCGCATAGGCGCGCTGCGCAGGACCCGCACGATCGGCGGTGAGCACCGACTTTGTGCCGCTGCCCGCGTTGAACCTGGTGCCGACGTTGAACAGCAGCAGGTCCAACAGCACCAGCGCCAGCACCCAGCGCGCAGGTGACTGGTGGCGGCGCAGCACCCACACCGCGGCTACGCCCAGCGCGGCGCTGACCGCAAGCCAGGCGAAAGCGAGCGGATGACCATGATCGATCGCCAGCCACGCAGCGCACGCGCCCAGCACTGCGACGACCGCCACGGACACCCGATGCAATCGCAATGGCTGCCGCTGCAGGGCAACCTGCAGGGCACTGGCACCCAGCCACGCCGCCGCAGGCACGGTAAGGAACAGCGCATCGGACGGGCGCCGGAACAGGTCCAGCCCCGGAAGCCAGCCGAACAACCAGGGGAACAGCGGCGTGGCGCCACCCACCGCGACCATGATCGCCAGCGTCAGCGCACACAGCGCGACGCGCGTCGCCGCCGGCTTGCGCCGCAGCACCTCACCGCCCCAGAGCAGCCACAGCGCCAGCGGCACTGCCCCCACATAGAGGTAATCGGCGCTGATATCACCGAAGGCCCAGCTGTCGCCGCGCCCCTGCGAGAACACGTTGCCCGACAGCAGTGTCACCAGTGTCTGCCAGTGGATGGCACCCGGCAGCGCGGCTTCCAGCGTCAGGCCATTGCGATTGGTCTGGTCCAGCCAGGCCAGCGTGGACAGCCACTGCGGCGCACTGACACCACCGGCGAGAATGGCCACCACGCCCAGCTGCCACAGCAGGCGCATGCGCTGCCCCTGTGCCAGCACGACAGCAGCCACGGCGTAGATCACGCACGCGAGGATGATGAAATAGGTGACCTGGGTCAGTTGAAGCGCACACATCCCGCCGGCCACACCGGCCAGCAGGATGTCGCGCATCCGTCCCCGCCGGCGGACCTGCTCCAGGCCCAGCCACAGCCAGGGCAGCAGGCAGTAGCTGATGATCATCGGCGTGTGCTGCAGGCGCGACGCGGCCACGCCACCAAACATCAGCGTGAGTGCGAACAGCAGCTGCGCCGGCGGCGGCATGCCCTGCACGCGGCTCAACCGCAGTGCACCCAGGCCGCCTGCCAGCACATGCAGCAGCACCACCACCGTGAACAGGTGCAGGGAGCCCGGCGCCAGCAGCATCGGCAGCAGCATCGTCGGCTGCAGCGTCATCATCTGCGGATCGGCCACCTGCGGGTAGCCACCGTAGAGATACGGATTCCACCAGGGGGCCTGCAGGTGACGCAACTGCTCGGCACTGAAACTGACCGCCGGGAAGAACTGCTGCACGGCATCAAAGGGAATGGTCTTGATGCCACTGAGCCATGGCAGGCACAGAACGATCCACGCAATCAGGAACACGCCTGCCGGTGTGCGCCACGGCCGCTGCCAGCTGCTGCCTTCAATCGCTGTCGAGTGGTGCTGCATTCCCTGCTCCTGTGGCGAACAAACAAAAACGCCGGCAGCTAGCCGGCGCTTGTGCTTGATGACGCGCGAACCTCAGTGCTTGAGATTCTTGCGCAGGCGCTCCAGCGCCTGCAGCTGGACGACGGCTTCGGCCAGCTTCTGCTGGGCTTCAGCCACTTCCATCGCTTCGCCGCGGTTGGCCAGGATGCGCTCGGCTTCTTCCTTGGCCTTGCGGACCGAGGCTTCGTCGATGTCCTGCGCGCGGATCGCGGTGTCGGCCAGCACGGTCACCACCTGCGGCTGCACTTCCAGGATGCCGCCGGAAATGGCGAAATCCAGCTGCTCGCCGTTCGGCGTGGTCACCACCACCTTGCCCGGCTTCAGGCGGGTGATCAGCGGCGCGTGCTTGGGCGCGATGCCCAGTTCGCCCAGCTCACCGGTGGCCACGACCAGGGTCGCTTCGCCACGGAAGATTTCCTGCTCGGCGCTGACGATGTCGCAACGGATCGTGCTCATGCAAATCTCTTCGCTGTTCGCGGCGGCGCAATGCCGCCGTGGGGGTCCACCGGCGCGGGCGGTTGCCCGGCGCCGGCGTCAGGTCGGGCAGGATCGCTCCCGCCCGTCCCGGATCAGGCCTTCTCGGCCATCTTCTTGGCCTTCTCGACCGCTTCTTCGATGCCGCCGACCATGTAGAACGCCTGCTCCGGCAGGTGGTCGTACTCGCCATCGACGATGGCCTTGAAGCCACGGATGGTGTCCTTCAGCGGCACGTACTTGCCCGGCGAACCGGTGAACACTTCGGCCACGTGGAACGGCTGGCTGAAGAAGCGCTCGATCTTGCGGGCGCGCGACACGGCCTGCTTGTCTTCTTCGGACAGCTCGTCCATGCCCAGGATCGCGATGATGTCCTTCAGTTCCTTGTACTTCTGCAGGGTCTGCTGGACGCGCTGGGCGGTGTCGTAGTGCTCGTGGCCGATGACCAGCGGATCCATCTGGCGGCTGGTGGAGTCCAGCGGATCGACGGCCGGGTAGATACCCAGCGAGGCGATCGAACGCGACAGGGTCACGGTCGAGTCCAGGTGGGCGAAGGTGGTCGCCGGCGACGGGTCGGTCAGGTCGTCCGCGGGAACGTAGACGGCCTGGATCGAGGTGATCGAACCGTTCTTGGTCGAGGTGATGCGCTCCTGCAGGACGCCCATTTCCTCGGCCAGGGTCGGCTGGTAACCCACGGCGGACGGCATGCGGCCCAGCAGTGCCGACACTTCGGTACCGGCCAGGGTGTAACGGTAGATGTTGTCGACGAACAGCAGGACGTCCTTACCCTTGCCGTTTTCGTCCTTCTCGTCGCGGAAGTACTCGGCCATGGTCAGGCCGGTCAGGGCGACGCGCAGACGGTTGCCCGGCGGCTCGTTCATCTGGCCGTACACCATCGCCACCTTGTCCAGGACGTTGGAGTCCTTCATTTCGTGGTAGAAGTCGTTGCCCTCACGGGTACGCTCACCCACGCCGGCGAACACGGACAGACCGCTGTGCGCCTTGGCGATGTTGTTGATCAGTTCCATCATGTTGACGGTCTTGCCGACGCCGGCGCCGCCGAACAGGCCGACCTTGCCGCCCTTGGCGAACGGGCACATCAGGTCGATGACCTTGATGCCGGTTTCCAGCAGCTCGGTGGCCGGGGACTGGTCTTCATACGACGGCGCAGCGCGGTGGATTTCCCAGTTGTCGCTGGCAGCGACCGGGCCGGCTTCGTCGATCGGACGGCCAAGCACGTCCATGATGCGGCCCAGGGTACCGGCGCCGACCGGCACCGAGATGCCACGGCCGGTGTTGACGGCAACCAGGTTGCGCTTCAGGCCGTCGGTGGAACCGAGGGCGATGGTACGCACCACGCCGTCGCCCAGCTGCTGCTGGACTTCGAGGGTGATCTCGGTGTTTTCCACCTTCAGTGCGTCGTACACCTTCGGCACCGATTCACGCGGGAATTCGACGTCGACGACCGCGCCGATGATCTGAACGATCTTGCCCTGACTCATTGCTGCATCCTCTAATGTGTGCTTTGAACGAACGCGGTCAGACTGCTGCCGCGCCGCCGACGATTTCGGAGATTTCCTGGGTGATCGCTGCCTGGCGCGCCTTGTTGTAGACGAGCTGCAGGGTGCCGATCAGCTTGTTGGCGTTGTCGCTCGCCGCCTTCATCGCAACCATGCGTGCCGCATGCTCGGAGGCGACGTTTTCCAGCAGTGCCTGGTACACCAGCGACTCGATGTAACGCGTCATCACGTGCTCGAGCACGGTCGCGGCATCGGGTTCGTACAGGTAGTCCCAGTCGTGGTGAGCGACCTGCTTCTCAGCCGGCGGCAGCGGCAGCAGCTGATCGAAGCTGGCCTTCTGCACCATGGTGTTCACGAAGCGGTTGTAGACCAGGTACACGCGGTCGATCCTGCCTTCGGTGAAGGCGTCGAGCATGACCTTGATCACACCGATCAGCGATTCCAGCTTCGGCACGTCGCCGATGTGGGTCACGCTGCCGACCATGTTGACCTTCACGCGGCGGAAGAAGGTCGAAGCCTTCTGGCCGATGGTCACCAGGTCCACTTCGGCACCCTTGTCCTGCCATGCCTTGGCTTCGCCCAGCATCTTGCGGAACAGGTTGTTGTTCAGGCCGCCGGCCAGACCGCGATCGGAGGAGATCACGATGAAACCGACCCGCTTGACCTGCTCGCGCTCGACCAGGAACGGATGCTGGTAGTCGGTGCTGGCCTGGGCCAGATGACCGATCACCTGCTTCATCGCCTGCGCGTACGGACGCGAGGTCTTCATCCGATCCTGCGCCTTGCGGATCTTGGAGGCCGAGACCATTTCCAGGGCGCGCGTCACCTTGCGGGTGTTCTGCACGCTCTTGATCTTGGTTTTGATTTCGCGTCCGCTTGCCATCTCTTGTTTCCCGTGGCGCGGGGCTGATGCCCCGCGTTGTTCAACCGTTTGTCATCTGGTCCAGCGGAGCCAGCGGCTCCGCTCTACAGGACCGCGATTACCAGCTGCCGGTGGTCTTGAACTCGGCGATGCCCTTCTTGAAGGCACCTTCGATGTCGTTGTCCCAACCGCCGGTGGCGTTGACCTTGCTGATCAGCTCGCCCTGGGTGTTGGCGAAGTGGGCGTGCAGGCCTTCTTCGAACGCCAGCAGCTTGTTGACCGGCACGTCGTCGAGGTAACCCTCGTTGACGGCGTAGATCGACAGCGCCTGGTTGGCGATCGACATCGGCGCGTACTGCTTCTGCTTCATCAGCTCGGTGACGCGCTGGCCACGCTCCAGCTGCTTGCGGGTCGCTTCGTCCAGGTCCGAGGCGAACTGCGCGAACGCAGCCAGCTCACGGTACTGGGCCAGCGAGATGCGGATGCCGCCCGACAGCTTCTTGATGATCTTGGTCTGGGCCGAGCCACCGACGCGCGACACCGAGATACCGGCGTTCACGGCCGGGCGGATGCCGGCGTTGAACAGGTCGGTTTCCAGGAAGATCTGGCCGTCGGTGATCGAGATCACGTTGGTCGGAACGAAGGCGGACACGTCGCCGGCCTGCGTTTCGATGATCGGCAGCGCGGTCAGCGAACCGGTCTTGCCCTTGACTTCACCCTTGGTGAAGGCTTCGACGTAGTCGGCGTTCACGCGGGCCGCGCGCTCGAGCAGGCGGCTGTGGAGATAGAACACGTCGCCGGGGTAGGCTTCGCGGCCTGGCGGGCGGCGCAGCAGCAGCGACACCTGGCGGTAGGCCACGGCCTGCTTCGACAGGTCGTCATAGACGATCAGCGCGTCCTGGCCGCGGTCGCGGAAGTACTCGCCCATCGTGCAGCCCGAATAGGCCGACACGTACTGCATGGCCGCCGATTCGGACGCCGAGGCGGCCACCACGATCGTGTAGTCCATGGCACCGGCCTGCTCGAGGGCGCGCACCACGTTCTTGATCGACGAGGCCTTCTGGCCGATGGCGACGTAGATACACGTGACGCCCTGGCCCTTCTGGGCAATGATCGCGTCGATGGCCACGGCCGTCTTGCCGGTCTGGCGGTCACCGATGATCAGCTCGCGCTGGCCACGGCCGATCGGGATCATCGAGTCGACCGACTTGTAACCGGTCTGCACCGGCTGGTCGACCGACTTGCGCCAGATCACGCCCGGAGCAACGCGTTCCACCGGAGCGGTCAGGTCGGTGCCCAGCGGGCCCTTGCCGTCGATCGGCTCGCCCAGCGCGTTCACGACGCGGCCCAGCAGTTCCGGGCCGACCGGCACTTCCAGGATGCGGCCGGTGGTCTTGGCGACGTCGCCTTCGCGCAGGTGCTCGTAGTCACCCAGGACCACGGCGCCGACCGAGTCGCGCTCCAGGTTCAGGGCCAGGGCGAAGGTGTTGTTCGGCAGTTCGATCATTTCGCCCTGCATCACGTCGGCCAGACCGAAGATGCGCACGATGCCGTCGGACACGCTGGTCACGGTGCCTTCGTTGCGCGATTCCGCGGCCAGCTTGACCTTCTCGATGCGGTTCTTGATCAGTTCGCTGATTTCGGAGGGGTTGAGCGTGGTTGCCATCGTCAAGTCCTAGTGCCGGCAGCGGGGCCGGACGTTAAATGAATTCAGTTAGCGAGCGCGGTCTGCAGACGGGCCAGCTTGCCCTTCAGCGAACCATCGATGACCACGTCGCCGGCGTCGATCACGGCGCCGCCGATCAGCGAAGCATCGACCGCGGTGGTCACGTCGACCTCGCGGTTGAAGCGCTTGCGCAGCGCAGCCTTGATCGCGTCCAGCTCGCCGGCCGACAGCTCGGAAGCCGAGGTCACCGTGGCCTTGACCACGTGCTCGGCTTCGGCGCGCAGGGCGTCGAACATGCCGGAGATTTCCGGCAGCAGCGGCAGACGATGCGATTCGGCCAGGATGGCCAGGAAGCGCGAGTAGGTCTCGCCGTGCGACACCGGCGCCAGCAGGGCGACGGCGTCGTCACGACCCAGCTCCGGGTTGGCGAGCAGGGCCGCCACGCGCGGGTCGGCGGCGACGTGGGCGGAGAACGCCAGGGCGTCCGACCACGGCGCGAACGCACCTTCGTCGCGCGCGGCCGCGAACGCGGCGCGGGCGTACGGGCGGGCAAGCGTGAGGGCCTGGCTCATCCTTAGATCTCCGAGGCCAGCTCGTCGAGCAGCGCCTTGTGGGCGTTGGCGTCGATTTCGCGCTTGAGCAGCTTTTCGGCACCGGTCACGGCCAGCGCGGACACCTGCTTGCGCAGATCTTCACGGGCACGGTTGGCGGCGGCGTCGATTTCAGCCTGGGCCAGTTCCTTCTGACGGGTGGCTTCGGTGATCGCTTCGTTACGGGCTGCATCAACGATCTGGTTGGCACGCGCGTGGGCCTGATCGATGATCTCGTTGGCCTTGGTGCGGGCTTCCTTCAGCGCTTCGTTGACCTTCTCCTGCGCCTGGGCCAGATCTTTCTGGCTGCGGTCGGCAGCAGCGAGGCCTTCAGCAATCTTCTGCTGGCGCTCTTCGATCGCGTTCATCAGCGGCGGCCAGATCTTGGTCGCGATGATCCAGATCAGACCAGCGAAGGCCAGCGCCTGCGCAAGAAGGGTGAAATTGATATTCATGGTTAGCTCGATCGCTGGTTTCGGGGTGGACGTGCCGCCGAAGCGGCACATCCGGCCTTCATCCGAAACCGGGTGCATCAGCACCCGGTCGTCTCAAACCGCTGTATCAGCCGGCCAGAGCCTTGGTGACGGCGCCAGCAAAGGCAGCCGACAGCGGGTTGGCGAAGGCCAGCAGCAGGCCAACGGCGACCGAGATGATGAACGCGGCGTCGATCAGGCCGGCGGTGATGAACATGCGGACCTGCAGGACCGGGATCAGTTCCGGCTGGCGCGCGGCCGACTCCAGGAACTTACCAGCCATGATGGCCAGACCCAGACCGGCGCCCAGCGCGGCCAGGCCGATCATGATGCCGACGGCAAGGGCGGTGGAGCTCTGAATCTGCGCGAAGTTGGTCAGGACGGCGAAGTACATGGTTATCTCCAGGAACTTAAGTTGCTAAGGGTGATGAAACGGATGAAGGTTGAAACGCGTTGAAGCTTGAAACTCAGTGAGCGTCTTCCGACAGGCTCAGGTACACGATCGACAGCATCATGAAGATGAAGGCCTGCAGCGGGATCACCAGCAGGTGGAACAGCATCCAGCCGAGGCCGAACACACCACCCGCGATGGCACCGAAGAAACCGGCACCACCCAGCACCCAGATCAGCAGGAACACGATTTCGCCGCCGAACATGTTGCCGAACAGTCGCATCGCCAGCGAGATCGGCTTGCTCAGCCACTCGACGATGTTGAGGATCAGGTTGAACGGCATCATCCACTTGCCGAACGGCGCCGTCAGGAATTCCTTGACGAAGCCGACCAGGCCCTTGGACTTGAGCGCGAAGAACAGCATCAGGAAGAACACGCTGATGGCCATGCCGAGGGTGGCATTGACGTCAGCGGTCGGCACCGGCTTCCAGTAGTGCACGCCCACCCATTCCAGCGGCTTGGCGATGAAATCGGCCGGGATCATCTTCAGCAGATTCATCAACAGGATCCAGAAGAAGATCGTGATGGCGATCGGCGTGACCAGCTTGCTCTTGCCGTGGTAGGTGTCCTTGGCCTGGCGGTCGACGAACTCCAGGCAGATCTCGACGAAGGCCTGCCACTTGCCCGGCACGCCGGCGGTGGCCTTGCGGGTTCCCAGCCAGAACGCGACAACGATCACCAGGCCCATCAGGACGGCGGTGAGGAAGGTATCGACGTGGATATGCCAGAACATACCCTCACCCTTGCCGACCGGTGCGGTCAGGTTGTGCAGGTGATGCTGGATGTAGCTGGTAGGGGTTAGAGCCTCGCCCGCCATGTGTCCGGAACCTTCAGTTAATTGAATTCTGTCAACGCCTGGCCATGGCCAGGACCTGGAACATCAAGCCGACGGCGATACCGGCCAACAGCGCCAATGCAGGCAGCTTGAAGACCAGGAACCCCACCAGCAGGACGCCGAAAACCACGACCCACTTGGCCACGATCGCAATGATCAGGCGAGCCATCGCCGATCCTGCGGCCACCGCACCACCGCCCAGAGCCATCCGTGCCGCAACCCAGCCGCCGGCCGAAATGGCCACACCGGACGCCAGCGCGCCGAGGGCATACTTCGGACCTACCAGCAGGAAGGCCAGGGCCAGGACAGCCACCGCGGCCAGCGGGTAGACCGCGGCGCGCAGCATCAGTCGCCGACCCGCATCAACGGAGTTCAGCACAGGACGTCCCGCGTGGTTGCAAGTGGAGGGCTGAGGCGGCTACAGCAGGGGGGCCTCATCGAGCCGCCAAATTATAGCAATGGGACAATTTGCGAGACAACCGCTGCCTGTTCATCCCTGGAAGCCGCAAGTTGCGGTAACGGTTACATTTTTGCGTGCCACCCGGGGGACAATGACGTCCGCGTGATGCTGCACCGCAGTATTGAACTTTGGTCGCAGGCGCGGAACTTTCGCCGGATGCGCCGGTCCGATCTTTCGACCTGCCTGCAGCAACCTCGTCGACGCTTCGCCCCGCAGGTCCCACGATGGCCCCGAAGCCCGGCTCCGGGGCCATCTTTTTGCGTCGTCGCGACAGGGCTGAACCGTGCACACTCCGTGGACCATACGTTCACGGATGGTGGACGGCGGCGTCCGGCACAGTGGTCTTCATTCTGATGAACCACTGCAAGGACTCTTCGATGCGCCCCGTACCCACCCTGCTCGCCCTTTCCCTGCTCGCTGCCGGCGCCTCGTTCGCCAATGCCGCCCACGCCGCCGAAGGCGACGACCGCTTCGCCATCCGTCTGGGTGCGATGAACATCGATTCGGACAACACGCTGCGTGGCAGCACCACCGTGGCCGGCCAGGACATCTCCCTGGACCAGGACTTCAAGCTGGGTGGCAAGGAATGGGAGCCGCGCATCGACGGCATGTTCCGCATCAGCAACCGTCAGCGCCTGCTGTTCAACTACTTCAAGTACGACAAGGACCGTCGCGAGACGCTTGACCAGGGCATTTCCTTCGGCGGTGAGAGCGTGCCGGCCGGCAGCTTCGTGAAGGGCGAGCTGAAGTACCAGGTGGCCAGCCTGGTCTATGACTACTCGGTCGTTGATACCGACACCTTCGACCTGGGCCTGCAGATCGGTGGCGAGTACGCCAAGGTCAGCACCAAGGGCTACGCGGACCTGGGCACGGTGTATGAAGGCCAGTTCCTCAACGAGAAGGCCGATGGCGTGGCACCGGTGGTGGGTGCGCGCATGACCTTCACCCCGTCCGAGCGCTGGATGATCACGCTGCAGGGCCAGTACCTGAACACGCGCTGGGGCAGTTTCGATGACTACAAGGGCGACCTGAGCCGCGCCAATGCGATCGTCGATTACCGCTTCACCAAGAACTTCGGTGTGTTCGCCGGCTACGACTGGTTCAAGCTGGACGTGGACAAGAAGGGCAGCGACGGCACGGTCGGCCTGAAGCAGGAATTCAAGGGCCCGGTGGCCGGTATCAGCTTCGTGTTCTGATCCCCTGCCCCTTCCACGGCATCTTCTCTCCTGGCGCGGCCTCCGGAACATCGGGGCCGCGTTTTTTCTTTGCATCGTCGAGCAGAAAAGCAGGCTGGTCGAGCGCTGGGGGAAGAGGGGCTTGCGTGCGAATGTCCCCCGGCGCCGGCCTGCGGCCGTCACCTCCTCCTTTACTTCGCACACAAGCCCCTCTTCCCCCGCGTGTCAGGCATCCAGGCGGGCCAGGCTGTGGCTCTCGACTATCCCCAAGCCGAGCCGCTGCGCGGGTGGCGGGCGTTTCGACAAAGTAAAGGAGGAGGCGACCACCGCAGGCGGGCGACGGGGGACATTTGTCGAAATGCCTGCCACCCGTGCAGTGGCCCCACCCTTTGCTGCAGCACTGATCGAAGAAAAAAAGCCCCGGCAGATGCCAGGGCTTTTCGTTCGGAGCGGCGCGGACGCCTTACTTCTTCTTCGGCATGTACAGATCGGTGATCGTGCCGTCGTAGATCTCCGAGGCCATCGCCACCGACTCGCTCAGCGTCGGATGCGCATGGATGGTGTGGCCGATGTCTTCCGCTTCCGCACCCATCTCGATGGCCAGGCCGATCTCGGCCAGCAGATCGCCGGCATGCACGCCGACGATCGCGCCACCGATGATGCGGTGGGTCTCTTCGTCGAAGATCAGCTTGGTGAAGCCCTCGGTGCGACCGATGCCGATCGCGCGGCCACTGGCGGCCCACGGGAACTTGGCCACGCCGACCTTCAGGCCCTTGGCCTTGGCTTCGGTCTCGGTCACGCCGACCCAGGCGATTTCCGGGTTGGTGTAGGCCACCGACGGAATCACGCGGGCGACCCACTCCTTCTTGTGGCCGGCTGCCACTTCAGCGGCCAGCTTGCCCTCGTGCGTGGCCTTGTGGGCCAGCATCGGGTTGCCGACGATGTCGCCGATGGCAAAGATGTGCGGCACGTTGGTACGCATCTGCCGATCGACCGGGATGAAGCCGCGGTCGGTGACCTGCACGCCGGCCTTCTCGGCATCGATCTTCTTGCCGTTCGGCGAGCGGCCCACGGCCACCAGCACGCGGTCGAAGGTGCCCTGCGCCAGCGCAGGCGCCTGGCCTTCCTCGGCGGCTTCGAAGGTCACGGTGATGCCCTTGGCATCGGCGGTGACGCCCGAGGCCTTGGTCTTCAGGTGCACGTCGATGCCCTGCTTCTTCAGGCGGTCGGCCAGCGGCTTGACCAGGTCCTTGTCGGCGCCCGGCATCAGCTGGTCCATGAACTCGACCACGGTGACCTTGCTGCCCAGCGCGCTGTACACGGTGGCCATTTCCAGGCCGATGATGCCGCCGCCGACGACCAGCAGCGAGCCCGGCACTTCGGCCAGCTCCAGCGCATCGGTGGAATCCATCACGCGCTTGTCGTCCCACGGGAAGTTCGGCAGCTTCACCGCCTGCGAACCGGCGGCGATGATGCATTTCTGGAAGCGCAGCAGCTGGGTGCTGCCGTCAGCCGCGGTGATTTCCAGCTCGTTGGCCGAGACAAACCTGCCAACGCCCTGCACGTTGCGGACCTTGCGCTGCTTGGCCATCCCGGCCAGGCCCTTGGTCAGCTGGTTGACGACCTTTTCCTTGTACGCGCGTAGCTTGTCCAGGGTGATGGTCGGCTTGCCGAACTCGACGCCGAAATCACCGGCGTGGGCCACTTCGTCGATGACCGCAGCAGCATGCAGCAGCGCCTTGGACGGGATGCAGCCGACATTGAGGCAGACGCCGCCGAGGCTGGCGTAACGTTCGACCAGCACCGTATCCAGGCCGACGTCGGCGGCGCGGAAGGCTGCGGTGTAGCCGCCCGGGCCGGAGCCCAGCACGACCATCTCGCATTCGATGTCGGCCGGCTTGCCGCTGGACAGCGCCGGCTTCGGCGCAGCCGGTTCGGCCGGGGCGCGGTGCGACGGGGTCACCGGCGGCTTGCTGGCCGGGGCGGCCGGAGCCGGCGCGGCGGCCTTGGCCGGGGCTGCGGCGGCGCCTTCAGCGTCCAGCACCACGACCACGGCGCCTTCGGACAGGGTGTCGCCCAGCTTGACCTTGATTTCCTTGACCACGCCGGCGGCCGAGGACGGCACTTCCAGGGTGGCCTTGTCCGACTCCAGGGTCACCAGACCCTGATCCTTCTTCACCGTGTCGCCGACGGCGACCAACACTTCGATCACCGGCACATCGCTGTAATCGCCGATGTCGGGAACCTTGACTTCAATCGTGGCCATGGTGGGTTTTCCTCGTGCCCGCCCGGCGGCGCCGGCGGGCTGTCACTGCATCTGTTCACGCGGCCGCGCCAGGGGCTGCGGCCGCACGGTGGGGGCGAAGCGGTGCCTTACAGCAGCACGCGGCGCATGTCGGCCAGTACCTGCGACAGGTACGTGGTGAAGCGTGCGGCCAGTGCGCCGTCGATGACGCGGTGGTCGTAGCTCAGCGACAGCGGCAGCATCAGCTTCGGCGCGAACTCCTTGCCATTCCAGACCGGCTGGATGGAGGACTTGGAGACGCCGAGGATGGCCACTTCTGGTGCGTTGACGATCGGGGTGAACGCGGTGCCGCCGATGCCGCCCAACGAGCTGATCGAGAAGCAGCCGCCGCTCATGTCCGCCGGGCCCAGCTTGCCGTCGCGTGCCTTCTTGGCCAGTTCGCCGGTTTCCTGCGCGATCTGCACCACACCCTTCTTGTCCACGTCGCGGATGACCGGCACGACCAGGCCGTTCGGCGTGTCGGCGGCGAAACCGATGTGGAAGTACTTCTTCAGGGTCAGGTTTTCACCGCTGGCATCGAGCGAGGCGTTGAATTCCGGGAACTTCTTCAGCGCTGCGGCGCTGGCCTTGATCAGGAAGGCGAGCATGGTCAGCTTGATGCCGGCCTTCTCGTTCTCCTTGTTCAACGCCACGCGCAGGCCTTCCAGGTCGGTGATGTCGGCCTGCTCGAACTGGGTGACGTGCGGGATCATGGCCCAGTTGCGGGCCAGGTTCGCACCGGAGATCTTCTTGATGCGCGACAGCGGCTGGACTTCGGTCTCGCCGAACTTGCTGAAGTCGACCTTCGGCCACGGCAGCAGGTTCAGGCCACCACCAGCGGCGACGGCGCCACCGGCAGCTGCCGGCACGCCACCGCTGAGCGCGGCCTTGACGAACTTCTGTACGTCACCCTTGGTGATGCGGCCACCCTTCTCGGTGCCGTTGATCTGCAGCAGGTCCACGCCCAGCTCGCGGGCGAACACGCGCACCGCCGGGGTGGCGTACGGCACCTTGGCCGGCAACACGCCATCGGCATTGAACTGCACCGGCGGGCTGGACGGGGTACCGGCCGAGGCGATCTCGCGGGCCGCCAGCTTGTCCGGCTGCGCCGGCACAGCGACCGGCTCGACCTTGGTGGCGGTCTCTGCGGCAGCCGGAGCGGCAGCAGCAGCGGCCTTGGTCGGCGCCGGCGCGGCAGCGCCCTCGGCTTCGATGATGGCAACCACGTCGCCTTGCGACAGATTGTCGCCCACCTTGACCTTGATCTCCTTGACCACGCCGGCCACAGACGACGGCACTTCCATGGTGGCCTTGCCGCTTTCCAGCGTGACCAGGCCCTGGTCCTTCTTGACCGTATCGCCCACGGCGACCAGCACTTCGATGACCGGAATGCCGGCGTAGTCGCCGATGTCCGGCACCAGGGCTTCAACCGCACCACCGCTGGCAGCCGGAGCGGCCGGCGCAGCTGCAGCCGGCGCGCTCTGGGTGGCGGCAGCCGGGGCAGCGGCCTTGGCCGGTGCCGGTGCCGATGCCGGTGCCGGTGCGGCAGCGGCCGGCTTGGCGGCTTCGGCTTCGCCTTCGGCCACTTCGATCAGGGCCACGACCTTGCCTTCGGACAGGCTGTCGCCCACTTTGACCTTGAGCTCCTTGACCACGCCCGCCACCGAGGACGGCACTTCCATGGTCGCCTTGTCGCTTTCCAGCGTCACCAGGCCCTGGTCCTTCTTGACCGTGTCGCCGACGGCGACAAGCACCTCGATTACCGGGATATCGCTGTAGTCACCGATATCGGGGACAAGTGCTTCCTTGATTTCGGCCATGGGGATAACTCCGGCAATCTGGTGTAGGGAAACGTCTATTGTGCGGCCAGCGGGGTCCAGCGCCAACCGTTACAGGTGTTTTCAGTACGCACGCAGCCGGGACAGGCTGTTGCCCATGGGTCGGGTGCGCGACCAGTCGGTAGCGTATTGTCCAGGCGATGTCCGCTTCATGTCGCCCGCGCGTCGGCCACTGGCTGCCAGGCCTGGCGCAGGCGCGGCAACGACCACGCCGCATTGGCAGGGCTGGTCGACGGCAGCGCGACCACCTTCGGCGGGGCCTCCAGCCGCGGCAACACCCAGCGATGGAATGCCTGCAATGACGCGCCGCCATTGCAGCCGATCAGCGTCAGCTCAGGCAACGTGGCGATCAGTTCCGGCAGTGCATTGGCCACTTCCGTGCCACGCACGATGTCCGCATCCAGGCTGCCGCGCCGCTCGCAGCGCCCGATCACATCCCACAGGCCGATGCCTGCGGCGTTCAACGCCTGCAGCCGTTGCGCATAGGGCAGATCCGCGTCGAAACCGCAGATATCGGCCATCAGCGGCCAGAAGCGGTTGCGAGGATGCGCGTAGTAGCGCTGCTCCTGCAGGGATGCCACGCCTGGCATCGAGCCCAGCAGCAGCACCCTGCAATCGACGTTCACCTGCGCTGGCAGGCCAATGCACAACGTTGCCGTGCTCACATCTTCTCCAACTGCATGAATGTCGGCGAGAGCAGAAAACGCCATGAATAAAGGCATTCCGCACCCGTCGCTGAACAAGGAAAACTATTTTTTAACGTGCGTCGGATTCGATTCATGTTGGGGCGACTACGGTGTGCTCGCCCCGCAACCGGGGGCCCAAAACAAGAAACATTAGGAGATACCCCCATGCGCTCCATCCGTATCCTGAGTCTCGCCCTGCTGACCTCCGCCGCCTTCGCGCCGGCCGCTTTCGCCCAGGACAGCAGCACCACCGATACCGCTTCGGGCAAGCATTTTGCCGTTGTTGGCGGCATCTCGCTGCTGGAGCCGAAGAACGACCCGATCACCGGCGTGAAGAAGACCGACGGTGGCCCGGCGCCGACCGTCAGCTTCAGCTACTACATCAACGACAACTGGGCCGTTGAGCTGTGGGGCGCTGCCGACAAGTTCGACAACAAGTTCAAGGGCCCGAACAACGCCCGCCTGGGTTCGGTCGAGCAGCAGCCGGTCGCGCTGAGCGGCCAGTACCACTTCGGCCAGGCTGACAACGTGTTCCGCCCGTTCGTGGGCGTGGGCTACTACCAGTCGAGCTTCAGCAACGAGAAGCTGGGCAACGGCGCTGACACCGACATCCGCTTCAAGGATGCCAAGGGCGTGATCGGCACCGTCGGCGTCGACATGAACATCAACTCCACCTGGTTCGCCCGTGCTGACGCCCGCTACATGCGCGCCCGCCCGGACATCAAGGTCGGCGGCGAGAAGATCGGCGAAGCCAAGATGGATCCGTGGACCGTCGGCTTCGGCATCGGCGCCCGCTTCTGATCCAGGCAGCACCTGCTTCACTGATGCAACGCGACGGGCCCTTCGGGGCCCGTCGTCGTTTCCGTCACCCGCGTTCCGCGTGTAGAGCCGAGCCCATGCTCGGCTGCTTTTTTGTAGAGTCGAGCCAAGCCCCCTATCCCGAGTCGAGCGGCGGGCTCCGCGCGCATTGCGATGCGTTACGTTCAATGGCGCCCACGGTCAAGGGTGGCGCGGCTCGGCTCTACAGACACAGGACGCGGAGACACGATGGACGACGTCGACCTGCTGGTGATCGGTGGCGGCATCAATGGCGCCGGCATCGCCCGTGACGCCAGCGGTCGCGGCCTGCGCGTGCTGCTGTGCGAACAGCATGACCTGGCCGCGCACACCTCCAGCGCCAGCAGCAAGCTGATCCACGGCGGCCTGCGCTACCTGGAGCAGGGCGAGTTTGGGCTGGTGCGCAAGGCGCTGGGTGAACGCGAGGTGGTGCGCCGGCAGGCGCCCCATCTGGTCCATCCGCTGCGCTTCGTCCTGCCGTGGGAACCGCACCTGCGCCCGCGCTGGATGCTGCGCGCGGGGCTGTGGCTGTACGACCATCTGGGCCGGCGCAGCCCCGCCTTCCCCGCGTCACGCGCACTGGAACTGCAGCACGATCCGCTCGGCCAGTGGCTCTCCCCGGCGCTGCGGCAGGCCTTCAGCTACGCCGATGCGCAGGTCGATGACGCGCGGCTGGTACTGCTCAACGCCCTGGATGCCGCGCAGCGGGGCGCACAGGTGCAGGTGCGCAGCCGCTGCATCGACCTGCACCCCGTGCAGGGCCGGTGGCGGGCCGTGCTGGAATCCGCCGATGGCCAGCGGCACCCCGTGAATGCCCGCGCCGTGGTCAATGCGGCGGGCCCGTGGGCCGGGGGCCTGCTGGAACGGATGCAGGCGCGCAGCGGCGGCCCTGCGCTGCGCCTGGTGCAGGGCAGCCACATCGTGCTGCGCAGGCCCTGGCCCGATGACAGCGCCTGCCTGCTGCAGCAGCCCGACGGGCGGGTGGTGTTCCTGCTGCCTTTCGCCCACGACCACCTGCTGGTGGGCACCACCGATACCGACTATCGCGGTGACCCGGCGCGCTGCAGCGTGCTGCCTTCCGAGGTGACCTACCTGTGCGAAGCGGCCAATCGCTACCTGCGTGACCCCATCGCCCCGGACGAGGTGGTCTGGGCGTTCGCCGGTGTCCGTCCATTGCTGGCCGACCCGGATCCGCGCGCAGCGCAGCTGAGCCGCGACTACCGCCTGCAGGTGCAGGTGGACCCGGCACCGGCGCTGCATGTACTGGGCGGCAAGCTGACCACCTACCGGGTGCTGGCCGAGGAGGCACTGGACCTGCTGCGCCCTACCCTGCCACAGATGGGACCGGCCTGGACGGCGCGCGGAGACCCGTTGCCGGGCAGCGACTGGGGCGACGCCGCACAGGCGTGCTCGCGCCTGCTGGCGCTGGCACCGTGGTTGCCCGCAGGTATCGCGCGACGCTGGGCCGGGGCCTATGGCAGTCGCAGCGCGGAACTGCTGCAGGGTGTACACGGCCTGCACGATCTGGGCGAGGACTTCGGCGGTGGCCTGCATGCACGCGAAGTGGACTTCCTGCGCGAACGCGAGTGGGCGTGTGACACCGACGATATCCTGTGGCGCCGGAGCAAGCTGGGGTTGCGCCTGGATGCTGCGCAGGTGGCACGGCTGCAGGCGTGGATGGAGGGTCGGATCCCTTTTCCACGGAAAGGGCTCTGACCCCCGTGTTGCCACGTGTGCCAACCCAGGTTGGCAGCTACCAGGGCAGCCGCGCGCGACGCGATCGATGCATTAGGATTTCCCCATCGCCATTGGAGACGCTGCATGACGCCCCGCTACGTGCTGGCCATCGACCAGGGCACCACCAGTTCGCGCGCGATCCTGTTCGACCGCGCCGGCGACATCGTCGGCAGCGCGCAGCGCGAGTTCGCGCAGATCTTCCCGCAGCCCGGCTGGGTCGAGCATGACCCCCGCGAGATCCTTACCAGCGTCTATGCCACATTGACCGAACTGCTCAGCCGCGGGCAGATCGACCCACGCCATATCGCCGCGCTGGGCATCACCAACCAGCGCGAAACCACCGTGGTCTGGGACCGTGCCACCGGCCAGCCGATCCACAACGCCATCGTCTGGCAATCGCGGCAGAGCCACTCCATCTGCGAGCGGCTGAAGTCCGACGGGCATGAAGCGCTGATCCGCGAGCGGACCGGGCTGCTGATCGACGCCTATTTCTCCGCGACCAAGGTGCGCTGGATCCTCGACCACGTGGATGGTGCGCAGCAGCGCGCCGAACGTGGTGAGCTGCTGTTCGGCACCATCGACAGCTGGCTGGTGTGGAACCTCAGCGGTGGCCAGGCACATGTGACTGACTACAGCAATGCGGCGCGCACGCTGCTGTTCAACATCCACACGCTGGACTGGGATGACGACCTGCTGGCCCTGCTCGGCATTCCGCGCGCGATGCTGCCGCAGGTGCGCGACTCCAGCGCGGTGTACGCACACACCCGGCCGCAGTTCTTCTTCGACCATCCGATCCCCATCGCCGGCATCGCCGGTGACCAGCAGGCGGCGCTGTTCGGCCAGGCTTGTTTCCAGCCGGGCATGGTCAAGAACACCTATGGCACCGGTTGCTTCATGTTGATGCACACCGGCGCGCAGGCGGTGCGGTCGCGCAACGGCCTGCTGACCACCATTGCCTGGGGCCTGGACGGGCGCGTGGAGTACGCGCTGGAGGGTTCGATCTTCATCGCCGGCTCGGTGGTGCAGTGGCTGCGCGATGGACTACGCATGATCGAACGCGCCAGCGACAGCCAGGCGCTGGCTGCGCAGGTGCCCGACAGTGGCGGCGCCTACCTGGTGCCGGCGTTCGTCGGCCTCGGCGCGCCCTATTGGCGCAGTGATGTGCGCGGTGCGATGTTCGGCCTGACCCGCGGCACCCGCAAGGCGCACTTCGTGCGCGCCGCGCTGGAAGCGATGGCCTACCAGACCCGCGATGTACTCGATGCGATGCAGTCCGATGCGGGTATCGCGCTGACCGAGCTGCGCGCTGATGGCGGTGCGATCGGCAACGACTTCCTGGCCGGTTTCCAGGCCGACATTCTCGGTGTGCCGCTGCTGCGGCCGCGACTGACCGAGACCACCGCGCTGGGTGCGGCCTACCTGGCCGGCCTGGCAGTGGGGTTCTGGAACAGCCGCGAACAGATCGCCGCGCAATGGGGCCTGGACCGGCGCTTCGAGCCACGGATGGAGGTGGCCCGGCGCGAGAAACTGTATGCGGGATGGCAGCAGGCGGTGGCCGCGACCCTCGCCTTCCACGTCGATTGAAACGGCAATGCCCTGCCCTGCTGCGGCACGTGGAGTGACACTGTAGAGCCGAGCCATGCTCGGCTGCCGCTGGCGGGATACCGCAAAAAGCAGAGCCGAGCATAGGCTCGGCTCTACAGGCGAATGGGCGCTGGCGTCAGAACGCCGGCAGCACCGCGCCCTTGTACTTGGTCTCGATGAAGGCCTTCACCTGCGGGCTGGTCAGGGCCTTGGCCAGCTTCTGCACGCGGGCGTCGTCCTTGTTGTCCGGGCGCGCGACCAGGAAATTCACGTACGGCGAGTCCTTGCTCTCGATCGCCAGCGCATCCTGGGTCGGGTTGAGGCCTGCGTCCAGCGCGTAGTTGGTATTGATCAGGGCCAGGTCGACCTGGTCCAGCACGCGCGGCAGCATCGCCGAGTCGAGCTCGCGGAACTTCAGGTTCTTCGGATTGGCGATGATGTCGCGCTGGGTCGCCAGTGCGTTGGTCGGGTCCTTCAGCTCGATCACGCCGGCCTTGTGCAGCAGGATCAGCGCGCGGCTGTTGTTGCTCGGGTCGTTCGGGATCACCACGTCGGCGCCTTCGCGCAGCTCGGCCAGCGACTTGACCTTGCGCGAGTACGCACCGAACGGCTCGATGTGCACGCCGATCACCTTCACCAGGTCGGTCTTGCGGTCGCGGTTGTAGGCATCCAGGTAGGGCTCGGTCTGGAAGTAGTTCGCATCCACCTGCTTCTGCACCAGCTGGTCGTTGGGCTGCACGTAGTCATTGAACACCCGCACGTCCAGGTCCACGCCTTCCTGCTTGAGGATCGGCTTGACCACCTCGAGGATCTCGGCATGCGGCACGGCCGTGGCGGCCACCACCAGCTTCTGCGAGGGCTCGCCGGACTTGCCGCAGGCGGTCAGGGCCAGCGCAGCGGCGAGCAGGGGCAGCAACAGGGTCTTTTTCATGGGGGATTGAATTCTCGGGGGAGTGTCAGGAGTTTTCGTAGTTGCTCAGGGCCAGCTCAAGCAACGCCTTGGCCTGCTCGCGCAGCATCATGGGCTCGACGATCTCGGCATCCGAGCCGTAATGCAGCACATCCATCAGCAGCTCGCGCGAGACGCTGTACGGCACCTTCAGCTCATAGCGGCCGTCGGCCAGGAAGCGGCCCTGCTGCTTGGAATGCCAGTGCTCGTCGGCCACCCAGCGCGCGGCCTTGGCGCTGAACAGGATGGTCGCCCAGCCCTTCGGCGCGCCAGAGAAGATGCCGTAGCTGGCGCCGAGCTGCTCGTCCAGCTCGCTGTCGGCGACATCGCGCGCGGTGCTGTCGACCACCCGCGCCTTGTGGATGCGGTCGACCGCGAAACTGCGCAGGGCGTCGCGGTCATGGTCCCAGGCATCCAGGTACCAGTTGTCGCGATAGTGGGTCAGGCGCTGCGGCGAGACGGTGCGCTTGGTCGGCTCGTCGGTGGAACGGGCACGGTACTCGAACGCCAGCTGGCGGCGCTCCAGCACGGCCGATGCGACGCTGCGGAAGCTGCCTTCGTCAAACTTGCGGCCACGGTGCGGAATCACCCGCACGCGGTCGACCGGCCAGCTGGACACGCCGGCCTGGGCCGCCAGCAGGCTCTCGATGCGTTGCTGCAGCGGTGCCAGCACCGACGACAGCACACCACCGCCGGTCCGCGCCAGCAGGTGCTGCGAGGCCAGCAGGGCATGCAGCTCCTCCGAGCTGAGCCACAGGCCGGGCAGCTCGAAACGGTCGCTCTCGTCAGCCTGGTAGCGGAAGCCCGCCTCGCCGTCGCCCTCGATCGGTGCCATCAGCGCATCGCGCAGGAAGGCCAGGTCGCGGTAGACGGTGGCGCGGGAACAACCGAGCTTGTCCTGCAGGGTCGCCACCGTCACCGGATAGCGCGCGGACTTGAGCAGACGATGCAGGGCGGTGATGCGTTCGTATCGGTCCATACCCCCGATTATGTCCGAGTCGCGGGTCTTGTGTGGGACGTTTGGGCTATCGTGGTCGCCCCCACCCCCATGGAATGCCCGATGCGCCGGTTGCCTGCCCTGTCCCTGCTGGCCTGCCTGCTGCTGGCCGCCTGTGATCGCGCGCCGGCGCCGGCCGGCGCCGAGCCCCCGGTACCCGTCGCCGATCCGACGCAGGCGGTGCTGGGCGCCAGCCAGCGTTTCGCGGCCCTGCGCAGCTTCCACGCCGAACTGGAGGTGCTGGGCGCACCACAGCCGGTGCGCAGCGCCATGGACTTCGTCGCGCCTGATCGTTTCCGGGTGGAGACGCCGGCGGGGCCGCAGACCATCATCGGCGACACCATGTTCCTGCAGGCCGACGGCGCGATCCGCCAGGTGCCGACCCCGCCCGGCCTGCTCGAGCAATGGCGCAACCCGCTGCCCGCCGATGCCCTGCCCGCCGATCTGAAGGCCGAAGATCTCGGCAGCCAGTCGCTGGACGGGGTGCAGACCCGGCACTACCGGCTGCGCGGTGCCCAGCCCGGCGAACGCCTGGAGTACTGGGTGGATGCCCAGGGCCTGCCACGCCAGATCGTACGCAGCGGCAGCAGCAATGGCCGCAGCTTCCAGCTGCGCCTGCGCTATTCGCGCTTCAACGACCCTGAGGTGCGCGTCGATCTGCCCTGAATAGGCGACCGCGCCAACGTTCGCTGAAGCGCGCATTGGATCGATTCGGACCGCCATCACGCTTCCAGTATCATCACCGGCTGTCAACCGTTCCGGAGAAGCCTCGATGTCCCTGCGCGTGTCCCTGCTGATCCCCCTGCTGCTGTGTGCGCCGCTCGCATACGCACAGGATGCCTCCGAATTGGCGGCGATGTCCTCGCCGTGGAGCGGCAGTGGTGGCGAGCTCGGGTTTGCCTCGGCACGCGGCAACAGCAGCACCGAGAGCTTCAACGGCCGCCTGCGCCTGCGCTACACCGACGGTGACTGGGTGCACAGCATGGACCTGTTCGGCCTCCGCTCCAGCTCCAAGGTGACCGAAACCAACGACGACGGCACCACCACCCGCCGCAACAACACCACCGCCAACCGCTACACCGGCAGTGCCGGCAGCGCGCTGCAGCTGGGCGAACACCGCCAGCTGACCGCGACGGTGCGTACGGAACGCGACGACTTCGCCACCTACGACCGCCAGAGCTCGTTCGGTCTGGGTTACGGCACCCGCCTGTGGAACACCGAGCGCTTCTCGTTCGACGCGCAGATCGGCCCCGGTGTGCGCCGCACCCACAGCACCGAGGACGACCGCACCCGCACCGGCCTGATCGGCCGTGGCCTGTTCGACATGAAGTATTCGCTGACTGACAACACCGACCTGGTCAACACGCTGCTGGTCGAATCCGGTTCGTACAACACCTTCGGCCAGAACGACTTCGGTGTCTCGGTGAGCATGAACGAGCACCTGGCACTGAAGGCCGGCTGGCAGGCGCGTTACAACAGTGACGTGGCCGAGGACAAGCGCAAGACCGATACGCTGACCACGATGAACGTGGTCTACAAGTTCAAGTAAGCAGAACGGGCGCCCAGGGCGCCCGTTCTTCTTCCGGTAGTGCCGGCGGTAGCTCAGACGTTCAGCAGTTCGCCGGCACCGGCTTCCAGCAGCATCTTCGCCACGCGCTGGCCCAGCGCCTCCGGATCCCGGGCCGGTCCCACCGCCTCGGCGCGCACCGCACGACCATCGCTGGCACTGCCGACCAGGCCCTGCAGGTGCAGGTCGTCGCCCTGCCACTGCGCGATGGCCGCCACCGGCACGTGGCAGCTGCCATGCAGCGCGCGGTTCATCGCCCGCTCGGCTTCCACGCAGGCGCGCGTAGCGGCGTCATCAAGCGTGGCGAACAGCGCCATCAGGCGCGTATTGCCACCGTCGCACTCCACCGCCACCGCGCCCTGCGCCGGTGCCGGCAGCCACTGCGGCGGCTGCAGGCGCGCGACGATGCGCCCGCCCAGGCCCAGGCGCTCCAGGCCGGCCACGGCCAGCACGATGGCGTCGTAACCACCATTGTCGAGCTTGGCCAGGCGGGTGTTGACGTTGCCGCGCAGGTCCAGCAATTCCAGATCCGGGCGCAGCGCGCGCAGCTGGGCCTGGCGGCGCAGCGATGAGGTGCCGACCCGCGCACCGATCGGCAGCGCGTCCAGCGAGGCGTACAGGTTGGAGACGAAACCATCGGCTGGATCGTGGCGGGTCAGCATCGCCGGCAGCGCGAAGGGTTCGTCCAGTTCCATCGGCACATCCTTCAGCGAGTGCACGGCGCAGTCGGCCTCACCGCGCAGCATGGCCAGCTCCAGCTCCTTCAGGAACAGGCCCTTGCCACCGATGGCGGCCAGCGAGCGGTCGAGCACCTCGTCACCGCGGGTGCTCATCGGCACCAGTTCCACATGCAGCCCGGGATGGGCCTGGCGCAGGCGGTTGGCGACGTGTTCGCTTTGCCAGAGGGCGAGCGGGCTCTTGCGGGTGGCGATGCGGACGGTTTCCATCCGGTCATTATCGCGCCTTCGGCGCGGATACGGCCAACGGCGGAGCCCCTCGTGGCTGGCGGCGGGGTCGTGAAAGCAACAGCCGCGCTTGGCCGGGCGGGGTGGGTTCGCGGGGGACGCCGTGAATCCGTCCGTGGAGGCTTGGCCGCGGCTTGCTCGTGTGCGCTGTCCTGCGCACACGGCAAGACCGGGGTTGGGCGTCCTGCCCAACCCGCCCGAGGCATGCCTCGGGCCCATGCCGCGGACACCCCGCATGACCCCACCGCCCCGGCCCCTGACAGTTTCCGTGTGCGCCAGCCACGGAAGATCAAAAAAAAGAGTGCAGAAGCAAAGGCAACAGCCGACGGCTTCCGGGGTCAGATCCCTTTTCCGCAGGAAAAGGGATCTGACCCCTCTTCCCCCACCCGATAACAACAATGCCTTTGCCGTCCGACGCGGGAAAAAGAGAGGGTTGGGCCGGGGTGGGGGGGGGGGGCCGGGGGGGGGCCGGGGGGGGCCCCCCGGCCCCCCCCGGGGTGGGTTCTCCGGGGGGCCCCCCCCCCCCACCCCGGCCCGACCCAGCACGTAAGAACAACGAGCCGGCCAACCTGCTGTTGATCTTGATGTTGATGTTGATCTGTAAGCAGTCGCGGCCGCAGGCCGCGCGGGACCACTCACAGATGCCGCAGTTCCTGCTTCAGCGTCGCCACACAGCGGCGGCTGACTTCCAGCGGCTGCCTGCCATGCCGCAGCACCGCCTGCACCTGCCCGCCGGAGCCGCGGCGCAGCTCCACCAGCTCGTGCCGCGCCACCAGGCAGTTGCGATGGATGCGGATGAAGCGGCTGGCGAACTCTTCCTCCAGCGACTTCAGCGATTCCTCGATCAGGTCCTCGCCGCGCGCGTGGTGCACCACCACGTACTTCTCTTCGGCCTGCAGGTAGTGGATGTCGTCCAGCGGAATCAGCCGCAGGCTGCCGCGCAGGCGTGCGCACAGTACGCTGCGTGCCTGCTGCCCGCTGTGCGCCTGCGGCTGGCCATCGCGACCGGCCAGGAACGTGCGTGCCCGTGCAATCGCCGCTGCCAGGCGTTCGGCGCGCACCGGCTTCATCAGGTAATCGATGGCTGCCGCTTCGAAGGCCGACAGCGCATGCGCATCGTAGGCAGTGCAGAACACCACCGCCGGCCGCGGTTCGAAGCTGGCCAGGTGGCGGGCTGCTTCCAGGCCGTCCAGCCCAGGCATTGCGATGTCCAGCAGGACCAGGTCCGGCTGCAGCTCCGCGCACGCGTGCAGGGCCTGCTCGCCGTTGCCGGCCTCGGCCACCACGTCCACGCCGTCCTGTGCGGCCAACAGGCTGCGCAGGCGCTCACGCGCCAGTGGTTCGTCATCGGCGATGACTACCCTCACGATCGTCCCCTCACTGGATCGGCACTGTCACCTGGCAGGCATAGTAGCCCTCGCTCCAGCCAGCCGTCATCCGCGCGGCACTGCCAAAGCGCCAGGCCAGCCGATGGCCGATGCTGTGCTGGGCATGGCCAGCCCCCCGCGCCAGGGCCAGCCCGGGCGCCTGCGGATCAGGCGCGGGATTGCGCACGCGGATCTGCAGATCGTTGCCCTCGCGCAGCAGCTGCAGCTCGATGGTGCCGCCCTCGGGCAGGCGCGAAATGCCATGCAGCACGGCGTTTTCCACCAGCGGCTGCAGTACCAGCCTTGGCAATGGCAGGTCCCACGGCAGCGGCTCGTCACGCTGCCAGCGCACCTGCAGGCGTTCGCCCAGGCGCAGCGATTCGATCGACAGGTAGCGCTCGGCCAGTTCGCATTCGTCGCGCAGGGTGGAATCGCCCTCGCCTGCACCGAGCGCAGCACGGAACAGATCGGACAGGTCGAGCACGGCACGCTCGGCCACCGCCGGGTCCCGATGCAGCAGGCTGGCGATGAGGTTCATGCTGTTGAACAGGAAATGCGGGCGGATGCGCGCCTGCAGCGCATCGGCCTGGGCGCGTGCATTGGCCTGCACCTGCGCGGCCCAGCGGTCGCTGACATAGAAGTAGCGCAGCGCCAGCGCGGTGATCAGCGCGGTGGTGGCGGCGCTGCCGAGGGTGAAGCGCCAGAAGCTGATGCCGTTGGCGAAGCTGTCACCCAGCACCGCGTACAGCGCGTGCACGATGCCGGCGCAGACGACCGCGATCAGGGCCGCCAGTGCGATGGCAGCGACCGCCCCCATCACCTGCGGCAGCCTGGACAGCGCCTGCCGCAGCAGGCACAGGCTGGCGGTCACGGCCAGCGCCAGCCACAGCGCGAAGCCGCTGGCCGACAGCAGCTCGCCAACGGTCCAGTGGCGGCTGCCATCCGGCGCAAGCGCCAGCACCACCACCACCAGCTCGGCCAGGCCCAGCATCGCCGCCAGCCGCGGCAGGCGGCACAGTTCCGGCATCCACGGCGATGGGCTGGCCAGGGGCATGGCTCAGGCCGCGCCCAGCCGTTCCTGCAGCCAGTCACCCAGTGCCTGGATTTCCTCGGCACAGACCTGGTGGGCCATCGGGTAGCTGTGCCACGCCACGTCCAGGCCCAGCGTACGCAGCGCCTGTGCGCTGTGGGCCGCCACGGCCTGCGGGATCACCGGGTCGCCACTGCCATGGGCCATGAACACCGGCACCTGCACCGCGCCTTCAACGCGCGTGGCACTGTCGGCTTCGGGCAGATAGGTGGACAGGGCGATCACGCCGGCCAGCGGCGCGGTACGCGACAGCGCAGCAGTCAGGATGATCGCACCACCCTGCGAGAAGCCGGCCAGGAAGATCTTCTCCGCCGCGACGCCACGCTCGATCTCGCGCGCGATCAGCGCGTCCAGCTGCACCACCGATTCCTGCACGCCGGCCATGTCGGCACGCGACCGGAAGTCCATGCCGACGATGTCGTACCAGCCGCGCATGGGCACGCCGTTGTTGATCGTGATCGGCCGCACCGGTGCGTGCGGGAACACGAAGCGCAGCGCCGGCCAGTGCGGCCGCACCAGCTCCGGCACGATCGGCGCGAAATCATGGCCATCGGCGCCGAGGCCGTGCAGCCAGATCACCGACCACTGCGGCGAGGCGCCGGTTTCCTGTTCCACCGTTTGCAGCATGATGCGGCTCCTTCAAGTTCGAGCCGCATTATGCCGCTGGCGTGGGGCAATCAGTACAGCGGCGGTTGCTCGGCCGCTTCGCGCCGCAGCTGCGCGGCGCGGACCAGTACCGGTGGCGGGATGTTCTCTTCGGGAATGTCCAGCAGGCCCAGGCGATGCAGGAAGGCGCCCGGACCACGCGAGGAGGTCAGCGCCACCACCGGAATGGCCAACACCATGCCGATCACCACCGGCGCCATCCACGCCGCCAGCGACGGCGACACGGCCCAGGCCAGCACGCCCATGAAGGCGCCGAACACACCCAGGCCACCGTAGCCGCGGATCAGTGCCAGCCACGAGATGCCGCCGTCGTCACGCTGCTGCGCATCCCAGCCGGAATCGCGGCCGGACAACACTTCGGCCACGCCCCGCGACTGCACGTACATCACCACCGGCGCCATCAGCGCGGCCAGCACGGTTTCCACCAGCATCGACACGAAGGCACGGATCGCACCGCCGCAGCCACGGCGGTCGACCGGGTCCAGCAGCATCGCCAGGTAACCGAGCACCTTGGGCAGCAGCAGTACCGCCATCGTGGCGGCGAACAGGCGCACCACCTGCTCTTCGTCCTGTGCGCGCCAGTACACGCTGGGCGACAGGTGCAGCAGGGCATTGAAGTCGATGCCCTCCTGGAACAGCGGGATGGCGATGCCGATCAGCATCAGCATTGCCCACATCGGTGCGGTGAAATAGTGGCCGATGCCGATCAGCATGTGCGTGCGGCTGATCCAGTGCAGGCCGCGGCTGCCCACGACCTTGCCGTGCTGCAGGTTGCCCTGGCACCAGCGGCGGTCGCGAACCAGCAGATCGGTCAGCGTCGGCGGGCCCTCTTCATAGCTGCCACCGAGGTAGGGCACCATGTGCGCGGCCCAGCCGCCACGACGCATCAACGCTGCTTCGACGAAGTCATGGCTGAGCACGTGGCCGCCGAACGGCTTGCGCCCCGGCAGCGCCGGCAGGCCGGCGTGGTCGGCGAAGGCGCGGGTACGGATGATGGCGTTGTGGCCCCAGTAGTTGCTCTCGGCGCCATGCCACCAGGCCACGCCACGGGCGATCACCGGCCCGTACACGCGGCCACCGAACTGCTGCATGCGTGCGAACAGGGTGCGGCCGCCGATCACCGACGGCAGGGTCTGGATCAGGCCGACGTCGGCGTTGTGCTCCATGCCGGCCACCAGGCGCACGATGCTGTCGCCGGTCATCAGGCTGTCGGCGTCGAGGATCAGCATCTGCGGGTAGGCACCGCCGAAGCGACGGACCCAGTCGGCGATGTTGCCGGCCTTGCGCCCGCTGTTGTCACCACGGCGGCGGTAGAACAGGCGGATCTGCCCGTCCGGCACCCGCTCGCGCAGCTCGCCGAACACCCGCTCCTCGGCTGCGGCGATGTCCTCGCGACGGGTATCGCTGAGCACGAAGAAATCGAATCGGCCGAGCTGGCCGGTGGCCGCCACCGACTCGTAGATCGCCTGCAGGCCCGCCAGCAGGCGGCGCGGGTCTTCGTTGTAGGTCGGCATCAGCAGCGCGGTGCGGCTGTGCACGGTCGGCAGCGGCTTGTCCGGGTCGATGCCGAGGCGATAGCCACGGTCGAACACGGCGGTCAGGAAGCCGGCCAGGGCGCTGGCGAAAGACAGCGCGATCCAGGCAAACAGGCCAACGAACAGCACCAGCAGGCAGGCTTCGAGCACGCTGATGCCATTGGCCGACAGCACCCGCCACATCATCCGCGTGGCCACGGCGGTCATGCCGAGCGTGCCACCGAAGATGTACAGCCGGCGCAGGCCGATCAGGCGCGGCGACGTGCGATGCCGCCGGACCTTCAGTGCACCTTCGCGCAGGGTCTGTTCGGGCATCTGCAACGGAGATTCAGCGGGCAGCAGCGCCCAGCCGGCGTCGAGCCGGGGCGTTTCTGCTTCCGCATGGATGGTCTGCACCCCCATCGCCGCCTACTCCGCGCCGTCGGCACGGCCGGCCATCCCGGCCGGGCTGCATGCACCAAGGTTCCCGGCGCGCTTTCCCGGCGCCCGCACTTGTCCAGACTGTGTCGGCTTCAGGCCGCACAGTCGATGTCTGTCACTACCGGAACCCACACGATCTCCAACGGGGCGGAATCGAAAATGCGGCCCAGTCTAGGGCGCTGGATGTAAGCCGGGTGCGAAGGCCTACGCCGGGATTTATCCCCATTCAGCAAATAGCAGGCGATCACGTCGGGGGATGGCCGGATGTCATTGCATCGCCCCGGGCACTGGATCGTATCAAACGCGAACGGTTATCATTTCATTAACCAGGCAGGTCACCGTCTTCCGCACGGCCGCGACCCACCCAGCTGCGCCGGTCCACACCGCGCGCACCGACGACCCACGGAAGGGTGGCTGCCTGCTGTCTGCCTGCGCCTGCTGCTTCCACCGGGTCACCCCACCTCCCATGGAAGCCGCCATGTCCCCATCGTCCCGTTCCCGTTCCGCGCGCCTGCCGCGCACCCGCCTGGCCCCTGCCCTGGCCTCCGCCTGCCTGCTGGCCCTGCCCGGCCTGGCCGCTGCAGAGGCCGGCGCCGATGCCTCCACCAAGGACCTGGATACCGTGGTGGTCACCGCCTCGGGCAGCCAGCAATGGATCAAGGATGCCCCGGCCAGCATCAGCGTGATCAGCCGTGAGGACATCGAGCGCCAGCCGGTTCCCGACCTGGCCACCCTGCTCAGCCGCGTGCCGGGCGTGACCGGCGGCCTCAGCGCCGTCGGCGAACAGTCCAAGATCAAGCTGCGCGGCATGCCGTCCAACTACACGCTGGTGCTGGTGGACGGCAAGCGCATGGGCAGCTCGGCCGCGACCAACTACCGCCCCGACCTCGGCCGCCAGGACCTGAACTGGATCTCGCCCGACCAGATCGAACGCATCGAAGTGGTGCGTGGGCCGATGTCCTCGCTGTACGGCTCCGACGCCATGGGCGGGGTGATCAACATCATCACCCGGCGCATCGGCGACGAATGGAACGGCAGCGCCACCCACAGCTACACCCGTCCCGGTGATGGCAAGCGCGGCGATACCCAGCAGATCGGCGCGACCTTCTCCGGCCCACTCGGCGAACGCTTCGGCCTGCGCATCGGTGCCAACAGCATGCGCCGTGATTCGGACCAGTCCAACCACGGTGTCTACGGCAATGCCTACGCCGGCGAGAAGGACCGCACTGTCGATGCGCTGCTGCAGTGGAAGCTGAGCGACGCACAGGAACTGTCGCTGGAAGCCGGCCATGGCGTGCAGCAGGCCTTCATCGATGCGTCGCTGGAAAAGCAGGACGAAGGCGCCTGGGGAGCCAGTGAGCTCAAGCGCAGCTCGCTGGCGCTCAACCACGATGGCACGTGGAGCTTCGGCACCTCCAGGCTCAGCGCGTACTGGACCGAATACAAGAACGACATCGGCGCCACCGGCCGCTCAGAGGCCACCGACACGATCATCGAAGGCAGCCTGACCACGCCGTTCACCCTGGGCGTTGAACACCAGTTTGCCGTGGGTGGGCAGTGGAAGCGCCAGGAACTGACCAACACCGATACCATCGGCCGCGCGCCGATCGACTACGCCGGCAACGCCGTCAGCGGCTCCAGCCTGGAAGTGGATACCTGGGCGCTGTTTGTCGAAGACGAACTGAAGCTGCACCGCACCCTGGCCCTGACCGTGGGCGCGCGCCTGGACCACCATGAGAAGTTCGGCGGCCACGTCAGCCCGCGTGCGTACCTGGTCTGGCATCCGGCCGAACAGTGGACCATCCGCGGTGGCGTCTCCAAGGGGTTCCGTGCGCCCAGCCTGACCGAGAATTCGGCCACCGCTGCCACCCAGTCCGGCGGCCGTGGCTGCACCTCGCTGATCCCGCTGGGTTATACCCGCGGCGGGTGCTACATGGCCGGCAACCCGGACCTGGATCCGGAAACCAGCACCAACCGCGAGATCGGCATCAGCTTCGACAATGACCTGATCGATGTTGGCGTGACCTACTTCCACACCGACTTCCGGAACAAGATCGAATACGCACCGCTGGGCCGCTTCAACGGCATCTGGTGGACGCGCATGAGCAACGTGCAGCGCGCGCGCACCAGCGGCATGGAAGGCAACTTCAACGTCCGCTTCGGCGAGCAGTGGCGCTGGCGCACCTCGGCAACCTGGATGAAGGAAGCCAGGAACCTGACCACCGGCCGCAACCTGATCGATACGCCGGAATTCTCCGGCTACTCGTCGCTGGACTGGTCGCCGAATACGGTGTTCTCCGGCAGCCTGTCGGCGCAGTACACCGGCAAGCAGACCGGCACCGCCACGACCTTCCTCAAGGCCTACACCCTGTATGACCTGACCGTCGCATGGAACGTCAACGAGGTGCTGACCCTGCGCGGTGGCGTCAGCAACCTGGCCGACAAGAAGCTGTATGCGGAAGGCTCCACCGACTACTTCGTCGCCGGGCGCAGCTACTTCCTCAGCATGACCGCGCGCTTCTGACCGGCGGCACGCGCCGTGATCGCGCTGGCGACATGCCAGCGCGATCGACGGTATTGCGGGTTACTCGCTTTCCAGCGCGGCCGGTGCCGCGTCCCGCGTGGCGGCCGTGCGCGCACGGTCCATCGCCACCGCCAGTTGCTGGCGTGCGAGCAGTTGTTGTGCCTGCACCACTTCAGGTGTCGGCAGGAGCACCGGTCCCGGTGCGTTTTCCGGTGTAGCAGGTGTGGTCATGCAACCTCCATGGACATCCCGCCGCCGCACGGGTCCAACCGGGGCGGCAGCGGAACTGCGCACCCTATCCTAAAAACAAGGCGGGCGGGTGACGGTGCGGCACCCGGCCGCAGCACGTGGAACACGGCACGCGTCACATTTTTGACGGCAGCCCTTGGATCCTGAATAGGACTTGCCTTATCATGAAAACGTTTTCTCACAGGGATGTTTCCCCCAAATGAATACCACTGACCTGTCCCAGTTCAGCCCGAAGTGGCAGTTCCGCTTCAACTTCTTCCGCCAGCATGGCGCGCCCAAGAATCCCGGTTTCAAGCAGGCCTGGAAGGCGCTGTCGTTCGGTGACCGCCTGAAGATCAACCTGAACTTCTTCGCGTTGTTCTTCGGTGCGATCTACCTGTTGATCCTGGGCATGTGGCGCAAGGCGCTGGTGGTCATCGGCATCAACATCGCGCTGGCCATCGTCAGCATGTTCCTTCCCGACGTCGTCGGGCGCATGCTGTTCATCGCGATGAATCTGCTGGTCGCCTCCAGCACCAACTACAGCTACTACCTGGAGAAGGTGGAAGGTCGCGCCAGCTGGAACCCGTTTGAAGGAATGTTCTAAGCCATCAGACCGGCGCAGGGATGCGCGGCAAGGATGCAACCGACGCCCGGCCCCCGCCGGGCGTCTTCATTTGCGCGATCAGGCCGCGCGGCGTGCCACGGCCGCCGGCTCGGCCTGCAGGCGGAAGCGCGACACCGCCACCGCCAGCTGCTCGGCCTGCTCCTCCATCGCACGCGCGGCGGCACTGGCTTCCTCCACCAGCGCGGCGTTCTGCTGGGTGGTTTCGTCCATCTGCACCACAGTCTGGTTGACCTGCTCGATGCCGGCCGATTGTTCGCGCGACGCGGCCGAGATCTCGGCCATGATCTCGTTGACCCGACCGACCTGACCGACGATGTCCTGCATGGTGCGCCCCGCGCCGTGCACCAGCTGCGCACCGGCACCGACCTGGGCCACCGAGGCGTCGATCAGCTCCTTGATCTCCTTCGCAGCACCCGCCGAACGCTGCGCCAACGCGCGCACTTCACTGGCAACCACGGCGAAGCCACGGCCCTGCTCACCGGCGCGCGCCGCTTCCACTGCTGCGTTCAACGCCAGGATGTTGGTCTGGAACGCAATCCCATCGATCACCGAGATGATCTCGGCGATGCGCTGCGAAGACGCCTCGATCTGCTCCATGGTGTGCACCACCTGGCTGACCACCTGGCCGCCTTCGCTGGCCACGCCCGCCGCGGAACCGGCCAGCGCGTTGGCCTGCAGCGCGTGGTCGGCGTTCTGGCGCACGGTGGAGGTCAGTTCTTCCATCGACGCGGCGGTTTCTTCCAGGTTGGCAGCCTGCTGTTCGGTACGGCGCGACAGGTCGCTGTTGCCGGCAGCGATCTCACCGGCGGCCAGGCGGATGCTGGCTGCCGACTGCTGGATCTGGCCGACGATCTGGGTCAGGTGCTGCACGGTGCTGTTGGCATCGTCGCGCATCACCGCAAATACCCCATGGAAGTCACCCTGCATGCGGGTACTGAGGTCACCGCCGGCGATCGCGCGCAGCAGCGTCGACAGTGCGGCCAGGTTGTGGTCGCTGACTTCCATCATGGTGTTGAGGGTCTCCACCATGCGGCGGAAATCGTGGTCGAAGCGCAGTGCATCACCGCGCACGGCGAAGTCACCGGCGGCGGCCGCAGCGGCAAGCTGCTGGATCTGCTCGTTGATCGCGGCCAGGTTGCGCTTGGTGGTTGCCATCGCAGCGGTGAACACAGCCTTCTCGCCCGGCAGTGCTTCCATGTCCACGCTGAGGTCGCCGACGGCATAGCGCTGCATCACTTCAACCAGGCGCTGGGTGACCGCGTTGCTGGAGGCCACCAGCTGGTTGCTGTCGGCCACCATGCGGCCGTACTCGCCCGGGAACGCCGCGGCATCCATGCGGTAGCTGAGTTCACCGGCATCGTGGCGGCGCGCCATTTCGGCCTGCGCAGCCATCACCGCCTGCAGCTGGCCGCGCATGCCCTGCATCGCGTCCAGCAGGCGCCCCACTTCGTCGTTGCTGCGCGCCGGCAGGGTGCTGTCCAGCTTGCCGGCGGCGACGTCACCGGCCACGCGCACCGCTTCGGCCAGCGGGCGGATCGCCAGGCGGCGCAGCAGTATGTAGACACCGGCGCTGAGGGTCAGCGCGGCGATCACGCCGACCAGCAGGGTCAGCCACAGCAGCTGGCGCGCTTCGGCCACGATCACCGCATGCGGCATCACCACGCCCAGCGCGAAGCGCTGCGGGGCATCGCCCACGCGCAGCGGCACATACACGCGCACGTTGCCGGCCGCATCGGGGCTGAAGGCCTCGAAGGGGCGGTCGGCGGCGATCTCGGCCAGCATGCTGCGGGTCAGTGCGTCGTTGCGAGGCTTGCCGATTTCGGCGGCATTGGCCGAGGCCAGCACCACGCCCTTCGGCGACAGCAGTTCGACGCGGCCGGCCCCCATCGGCTTCAGCGTGGCCAGGTGCTTCTGCAACGCTGCCAGCGAGAAGTCGACGGTGAAGACACCGAGGAACCTGTCGTTCTCGATGATCGGCGTGCTCAGCGTACTCATCAGCACCTGCTGCCCGGCGATGTCATAGGCATACGGTTCGCTCACTTTCGGCAGCTTGTCGCGGCTGGGCACCATGTACCAGTCACCGGAACCGCTGGCGGTCTCGGTGTAATCGGTCATCACCGACTGCTGCGGCTTGCCCTCCTGCCAGGCCCAGTAGCTCATGTAGCGGCCGGTGGCATCGTGCGCCTCGGTGTTGACGAACTCGGCATCCTTGCCGTCGAAGGCATCGGGCTCCCACATGGTGCTCTTGCCCAGCCATTCGGGATGGGCGCGCAGCTGCTCGCCCAGCACCGCCGCCAAGCTGGCGCGGTCGGGCACGTCACCACGGGCGCGCTGGGCCAGCACGCTTTCAACCATGGCATCGTTGCTGGCAAAGGCGGTGCCCAGATCGGCCGCCACCTGGCGCGCCTCAGCGGTCGCCTCGCTGGTCATGGTCTGGCGCGAGGCGCTGATCAGGCTGGCGCTGGCCTGTCGGTAGATCAGGAACGCGGTCAGGCCGAAGCACAGCAGCGCGATCGCGGCGGTGCCCAGCATCAGCTTGTGGGCGATGCTGCCCGGGCGGCGGGCAGCGGCGGAACGGGAAGAAGGCATGGGAGGGTCCGCAAGGCAGTTCAGGACGACCGGCACCACGAAGGCACCGCGCAGGCGCGCGATCCGTCGCGCAGGCCACCGGCCGCCGGGCGGGCCCGGCGCTGGAAGCGCACCGGGTTAGCGGCCGCCCGCCAACGAGGTTGAGGCGACCGGCCTGCACATTCCTGAATCTGCTCAGGGTCGGGTCAGCCACCCGTCCGTCGCGATGGCCTCACTCGGCCACGCGGTCCTTGATCCACTGCGCGCGCGGCAGTACCTCGATGCTGCCGACGGCATACTGCTGCAGCACGTCATCCGGCCCGAAGCACGGTTGCCAGCCCAGCTCACTGCGCAGGCGGGCACTGTCGTAGACACGGTCGATGCTCAATGGCAGCGGCCAGCCACGGCGTTCGAACTCGGCCAGCAGCTGCGGCGCGCGACGGGCCAGCACGCTGCGCGGGTGGGTGGCCAGTTCCAGGCAGTCCTCGCGCCGGAACGGCGTCGGTGCGCAGGCGAGATAGCGGGCGAATCGGGCGCCTTCGTCGAGCAGCAGTGCAGCGTGTGCGCTGGCCACATCGCGGGCGTCGATGCCGCGATGCAGGCGGAACATCGCCATGCGCTCGGGCGGTTCCGGGAAGCACCGGCCCATGCGCAGCACGCGAACGCTGAAGCCCGGCGTGGCGGCAGCTTCAGCCAGGGTCTCGGCCTGCAGCTTGGTGCGATGGTAGATCGTGCGCGGCAGCGGCTCGGTGTCTTCATCGATCCAACGGCAGCCACCGGCTACCACGGCATGGCCGTACAGGGCGGTGGTGCTGGTCAGCACGAAACGCCGTGCGCCGGCTTCGCGTGCGGCCTGCAGCAGGTGCGCGGTTGCCTCCACGTTGATCTGCTGGAATACCGCGTCCGGCACCAGGCCGACATGCGGAGCATGCAGGGCCGCGGTATGGATGACCGCGTCCACGCCCTGCACCGCACGCGTGACCGCCTGGCGATCGGTGACATCGGCAATGATGCGCGTGGTGGCGAACGGGCTGCGGTCCAGCCCCACCACTTCGTGGGCGGCCGCCAACGCACCGAAGATCGCGCGCCCGATGCGCCCGGAACTGCCGGTCAACAGAATCTTCATTGAGTCCATTCACTCGAAGCGCCCGGGAACTACCGGGATGCTTCGATTCTAGGCATGCATTCGCGCATCTGCGATAGGACAGCCCTGCAATCGTGCGTTCATCTAGACGACTTCGCAGGCGCCAGCAGTTGCCGCGCGATGAACAGCGGATCGTCGCCGCCGGCCACATCAGGCCTCACGCCGGTGCCTTCCCAATTGCCGCCGGTGCGCAGATTGATCGGTTGCCGGTCGGGAATGCTGATCTGATAGCCATCGGGCAGCAGCACAGGATCACCAAACATATGCGCGGCACCGCCACTGCGCGTGCCGACAATGCGCGCGCGGCCCAGGGCCTGCAGCGAATAGGCGACGAACTCGGCCGCCGAACCGGTACGCCGGTCGATCAGCACCACCAGCGGCTTCAGGTACACAGGCAGGCTGGCAGGCGGCAGCGGTACCGGCGTGCGCCGGCCACGCTGGTCCAGCTGCTGCACCGCGCCGATCTTCGCGTCCAGCAGCGTGCGCACCAGCAGGTCGGCACTTGCATCGTCGCCTCCCCCGTTCTGGCGCAGATCCAGCACCAGGCCATCGGTGTCGGCCAGCAGCGTGAAGGCCGCAGCGAACTTCGGGCGCGCCAGATCCAGCGGATAGAAGGTACTCAACCGCAGGTAGCCAATGTTGCCTTCCAGCACCCGCACCTCGCGCACACCGGCACCATTGCTGCGGGCATCGGCACGCCAGGCCATCAACCAGTCGTCCTGGCCGGCAGCTGCGTCCACGCGCTCAACGTGGAAGTGGCCATCGAACATGTCCAGGTCCTGGTTCAGGCGTGCGCTGAACGCAGCAGGATCCGAACAGCTGTCCGCATAGCGCTGCTGCGCCGACCAGCTGCGCAGGGCATCGGCGATGCGGGCGGCCTCCGCCTCGTCCAGGTACTGCGCCTGCACGGCGCTGGCGGCCGCCTGCAGCACCGCATCCTGCGCCGGGCAGGCCGTCGCCAGCAGCGCGCCGAGCATCCAGGAGACCGCCATCATCCACCCCGCATTGAGGATATATAAGCGCTTATATATCATCCCACTCATGGATCTCCAACACGCCACGCTGGGTACCCTGCTGCGCGCACTGCTGGACCAGCTGGACCCGGCCGTCGAGCAGGCCTACCGGCACCTGCAACTGGACTACCGGCCGCGCTACACGCCGGTGCTGCGCACGCTGATGGCGCAGGGCCCCTGCCGGATCAAGGACCTCGCGCTGGCCTGCGGGCTCAGCCATTCGGCGCTCAGCCAGACCGTGGCGGCGATGGTGCGCGATGGTTGGCTGCACACTGCCAATGGTGACGACGGGCGCGAACGCATCCTGCAGTTGAGCCCGCGCGCGCAGCGCGCGATGCCTGTGCTGCAGGCGCAATGGCAGGCCACCGCAGTGGCGGCACGCAGCCTCGATGCCGATCTGGGGCAGTCGTTGGAGCAGGTGCTGCGCAAAGCACTGGTGGCGCTCGAACAACGGCCCTTCGCACAGCGCCTGCAGGACGCCCGCCGGCGCTGAGGCGTTACTGCTCTGCAGCCATCTCGATCTCGCTGAGGAATGTCCAGCTGCCGTTGGCCACGCGCAGCTCCAGCGTGCGGCATTGCGCAGCCAGGGGGGCTGCATTGCCGAGCACGTACTCCTCTTCGGTCGAGCCCATCACGCCGGACTGGGTGAAGGGTGCCGACAGCGTGCCGATCGTTACGGCGGCAGTTCCGGGCTCGGCGCACATCACCTCCACCGACGTCGGCGTGACGATGCCCCAGGCCGGGCGGGTCATCGTGTGCAGGCCGATCCAGTCCACCCGTCGGCGCTGGCCCAGGTCGATGGTGATGCTGACGTTGCCGTGCACGCCTACCCAGCCCGCGTCCATCGGATTGCGCGGGTCGCCTACCCGGCGGTCGAACAGCTCATGGCCGCTGCCGTCGGGATAGCTGGTCGCCGGCGCCACGCTGTAGTGATAGGTGGTCTGCACCGGATCGACGAGGTACGAGGCACCCAACCCGTACAACCCGCGATAGGTGTTCATCATCCGCGGCGCCTCGCCGTAGCCCTGGCCGGGGCCAACCACTTCGGACATGTGGTACTGGTTGAGCCAGGCAACGCGCTTGCCAGCCGAACGCGCGCTCCACAATTGCTGGTTGATGCGCTGCACCGACGCCGACCGGTATGCACCGGACAGGCCGTTACCGGCATCAAGGAACAGCGGGCTGCCATGGTTGAACAGCTCGATGTCGGCCCACACAGCGCTGGCGCCCAGCTGCGCCGACAACGCCTGGTAGTACTGCTCGGTGGAATAGCCCGGTCGATCCCACTGGAACAGTTTCGCGTGCGACGCCGCGCCGATGCCGTCCTGCCAGATCTGCACGTCGACCCCCGTGGCAGAGCGGAACCGTAGCGCAGCACTGGCCACGCTGGCCGGGTCGACGCTGGAGGATGCCAGATAGGGCGCCACCATCACCGGCCTGGACGGCGTCGCCGCTTTCAGTGTGGCAACGATTGAACGATAGAACGACGCACGCTCGGCCGGTACCTGCGCGGGCTCATCGGTGATGTACCAGCCGGCGAATGCCGGATGCATCGCGTACTGCTGGGCCAGCTGCGCCATCGACTGCGCTGCGTCCTGCGCCACCGCTGCAGCGTTCGAGCCCTGCCAGAACGCCGCACACTGGCCCGAACTGTAGGTGGTGCCGACCACGACCTTCATCCCACGCGCTGCGGCCGCGTCCAGCACCGTGCCCAGCTTGGCCGGGAAGCCGGCGATCCATTCGAAATCCTGCGCGCTGCTGGCGCAGCCCACGCCGGCACGGGTGGCGCGGGTCTGGCCGATGATGAGCGTGTCGTTGCCCAGGTCCCGCAGTTCGTCGAGGAACAGCGGCAGCTGCGCCGCTGGCAGCTGCTCATCGGTGGACGAGTAACCGAAGTGAACGAAACTGCCGCTCAGCAGCGCAGTGTCCGCATGGGCCGGTGCAGCGCAGGCCAGCAGTACAAGCCATCCGAATCTGTTCACGGCGTCCTTTCCTGTCTGGGCGGTCATCCGCCATGCCGGTCCATCCTAGCCAAGCGGCGCTCATCGCGCAGCGGCGTAGTTGCGCCGTGAAAGCCGGTGCGGCGTGGCGTGAGGGCAGCACCGCCGGTGCGGACACTGCCTTATCCGGGCACACGCAAGGATGAGCTCCCCTTCCATGCACCGGGAGCCTTCACATGGCTGACCAGCATCACGGCACCTCCCATCGCGGCTTCGCTTCGATGGACCGGGATAAGCAGCGCGCGATTGCCGCAAAGGGTGGACGCGCCGCGCATGCGTCCGGCAATGCACATGAGTTCAGCCCGGCCGAGGCACGCGTGGCAGGCCGCAAGGGCGGCGAGGCGATCAGCCGCAATCGCCAGCACATGGCAGCGATCGGCCGCGAAGGCGGGCACGCGCGCCACGCCAATGCACGGCAACAGCGGCAGCACGCGGCCGAACCCGCGCCGACGAAGGAAGGGCCGCAACGCCAGCAGGGCTGACCGCAGCGTGCTCAGGCGCGCCTGCACTGGCGGTACAGGGCGAGCGCTGCCAACAGGGCCAGCACGCCCGCGACAGCCATCGCCCAGCCGAAACCGCTGGCCATCGCGTCGCGGTACCAGGCCAGTATCTGCGTCCCCGGCAGCAGTGAAGACGGCTGCAGGATCAGCGTGCGCGCCTGTGCGGCCACTGCGGGCTGCCCTGCCGCCTGCGCGGTCGCAGTGAACTGGCGTACCGCGCGCAGGCCCATCAGGCTGCCCAGCAGCGCGATGCCAAGGCTCATGCCCGCCTGGCGCAGCGCGTTCATCGTGGCCGACGCAATGCCGGCACGCTCGGCCGGTACGCATGACATCACCGCCATGCCGGTCGCAGGTACCGCCAGTCCCATGCCAGTGCCGAGCAGCATCAGCAGTGCGCTGGCCTGACCGTGCGCTGTAGTCGGCTCGAACGTGGCAATCGCACACAGCGCCATGCCTGTCATTGCATAGCCCGTCACCAGCGCGGCATGCAGCCCGAACCACGCCGCCAGACGGCCGAACAGCAGCGACACCACCGCCATCAGCACGAACTGCGGTACCAGCTGCGCACCGGCCTGCGCAGCCCCATGTCCCTGCGCCTGCTGGAAGAACAGCGACAGGAAGAACAGGCTCGCATAAGCGGTGAATCCAAGCACGAACGAGGCCAGGTTGAGCATGCCGAAACCCGGCTTCGCCAACAGGTCCAGCGGCAGCAGCGGCCGCGCCACGCGGCGCTCGACCCACGCAAACAGCGCCAGGCCGGACGCTGCGATGCCGAGCGCCAGCAGGGTCGAAGGTGCCAGCAGGCCGTGCTCGCCGATCGCGATCAGGCCGTAACTGAGTGCACCCAGCGCGACGATGCTGAGCAGCTGCCCGGCCGGGTCCAGCGCGGCGTGCTGCGGATGCCGTCGCTCAGGAATGCCCCAGGCCCCCAGCGCGAGTGCAAGCAGGCCCAGCGGCAGGTTGATCAGGAAGATGCTGGGCCAACCTGCGCGCTGCACCAGTTCGCCTCCCAGCAGCGGCCCCAGCACCAGCGCCAGCGCGCTGAACGCCGACCAGCCCCCGATCGCGCGTGCACGCTGGCGCGGATCAGGGAATGCATGGCTGAGGATCGGCATCGCACTCGGGATCAGCAGGGCGCCGGCCACCCCCTGCACCGCCCGCCCCGCCACCAGTGCGGAAAGACTGCCTGCGCAGGCACACAGCAGCGAGCCCACGGTGAAGGTCGCCACGCTGAGCAGCCACATGCGGCGGTGGCCATAGCGGTCACCCAGCGGCCCCGCCGACAGCATCACTGCGGACAGGGCGATGGCATAGGCGTTGATCACCCACTGCAGCCCGGCCATGTCGGTGTGCAGTGCCTGCTGCAGCGTCGGCAGCGCGACGTTGACGATGCTGATGTCCAGCGAGGCGAGGAAGGTGCCCAGGTAGGCCGCCAGCACCAGGGCCGGCCGTCGGAAGCGTTGCATGTGCGGATGCCGGGAGGGAGCGTGCGCGCATCGTAGTTTGCTGACTGACCGTCAGTCAATGACCGGCGGTCAGTCATTGCCGGAGGAAGCTAGAATGGCGACCGTCGCACCCGGACCCCGCCCCATGCAGATTCCCGCAGTCGCCAGGCCCCGCACCAAACCCGCTGAAACCCGCCAGGAAGAGCTGATGGACGCCGCGCAGGCGCTGTTCCTGTCACAGGGCGTGGAAGCGACCACCATCAGTGACATCGTGGCCGCCGCCGACGTGGCCAAGGGCACGTTCTATACCTACTTCGCCTCGCGCACCGAGATCCTGCAGGCGCTGGCGCAGCGCTACACGCTGCAGTTCATGGCCGAGGTCGACCATGCCGTTCAGCAGCAGCCTGCCCACGATGGCGTGGCGCGCCTGTGCGCCTGGATCCGCGCCAACATCGAGACCTATGTGCGCACGCACGCACTGCACGACGTCGTCTACGCCAACCATCACCACCACCAGCGCGGCAATGCCGAGCGCAACGCCATCCAGCAGCAGCTGCTCGACATCCTCGAGGCGGGCACCCGTGCAGGCCTGTGGCAGCTGCCGGCACCGCAGATCACGGCCTCGCTGATCTATGCCGGCGTACATGGCGCCACCGATGACCTGATCGCTGCGCCCACGCAGGACGCCGACACCTTCATTGCGGCGGTGGTGGCCGATTGCCTGCGCATGGTCGGCGTGTCGCCGGCGCCGAAGCGTGGCGGCACCCGTCGCTGAAGCGCCCGCCGTCGCTCAGGCGTGGGCGAGGATGTTCAACAGCCGGCCGAACGGGTCGCGGACGAAGAAGCGCCGCACGCCCCAGGGCTCGTCGGCCGGCCCATAGTCCAGCGCGATGCCAGCCGCGTGCATGCGTTCCAGCACCTCCTGCAGGTTGTCCACTTCGATAGACAGGTCCGGCACCGGTGCGCCGGAACCCCCTTCGCTGGCGAAGCTGACCTGCGCCAGCGCACTGCCCTGCCCGCCATGGGTGACGATCCAGCCATGGTCCATCACCACCGGCATGCCGAGCAGCTCGCCATAGAATGCAGCGGCACGGGCGGGATCAGACGTGGCGATGTTGGCGACGACACGCATGACGGCCATGTTCCACTCCACCAGGAAGAATGCGCCGAGAGTGCCCGACCCTGCGCACAAACAGAAGAGCCCCGTCATGGACGGGGCCCGTCATCAGCCGATCATGGCTGGGCTTACACCGCGCCGCAGCGCTCCATGACGCATCGATCGTATTCGTACTGGCATTCCATGGCATCACCCCCACCGGCTACGCACGCCTGGTAGGCCTTCCAGCAGGGCAGATCGCAGGGCGGAATCGGTCCGGCCACGGCCACCGAGCCGCTGCAGGCCAACGCGAACACAGCACCGGCGATCACTTTCCTGAAAGTACGCATCGACATCACTCCTTGATAAGCCTGGGGAGCCCAGGCCGGGCCACCTTAGCGCTGCACACGGGACGTTGGGTGAAGGCGGATGCGGCTGGACTCAGTGTTGCAGCATTCCCAGGACACGCAGTTGCCCGGCCAGCTCATCACTGTTGCGCCACGGCAGGATCGGCGAATTGCCGCGCTCGTCCGGCGGGTGTCCGGCAGCGCGTCGGACCCGCCACCTGCCCCTGCAAGCGACACCAGCGGCCGCTTGTGCAGCCAAACCTCCGAGATCGTGCAGGCGCGCCCACCGCTGACGATGCAGGCATCACGGCAAGGGCCATGATCAGGTTGCGCGCATCCCCCATGCCACAGGGCACCACCACCGTGGCCGGCCAGTCGGCCTGCGGCATGCTGCCTTCCGGGATGACGCTGGGCACCTGGCCACCAGCTGCGCGCTCGAACGCGTCGCTGCCAGGATCGGCACCACCCAATATCGCCAACGGTGGTTTACGGAATGCGGTACGCATGGACGGTTCCGAAGCCTCGGAAGGACGGGTCACGGTGCCCTGCCCGCTGGAGCCGCACCATGCACCGATCACAAAACATTAACACGTTCATAAAATTCCCTTCACATTACTGGGGGATATCGCCATGCCTTGGCGTTAACGGCCTTGTTGTCCGTCAACCAAGGAAGTTGTCCGATGAATCACCCGCTGTACGGCCGTTCGTCCCGCTCCCTGTCGCATCGCCCGCTGGCGCTTGCCGTCGCCAGCTCGCTGCTGCTGGCCACCGCACTGCCAGCCATGGCCAGCGAATCACTCGAGGCCTGGCAGCAGCAGCGCCAGCTGCAGGCCGCGTGGGCGCAGCCCGCTGCCAGCACCGCACCTGCAACCACGGCCACGGCAGCTGCCGCCAGCAGCACCGCCGTTCTTGGCAATCCCGGCGATCCGGCCAGCTGGCGCAGCGACGAATTCAACGCCGATTGGGGCCTGGGCGCGATGGGCGCGGACTACGCCTATGCGCGCGGCCTGACCGGCAAGGGCGTACGCCTGGCGCTGTTCGACTCGGGCTCCGCACTGGCGCATCCGGAGTTTGCAGGACGCAATACCTCCAGCATCACCATCGGTGCCGACTGTGCGACGCCGGGTGTGGTCGCAGGGGCCGGCGCCTGCGGGCAGACCCGCGGCGAACAGCCCGGCTACAACTACTACGGACTGGGCGCCGGCGTTCCGGCCTCACTGGCGGCACGCCTGATCGCCGCCGGCCAGCCCTATGGCTTCAGCTACGCCGATCACGGCACGCATGTGCTTGGCACCATCGGCGCCAACCGCAATGGCACCGGCATGCATGGCGTGGCCTTTGGTGCGGATCTCACTGCCGCCCGCGTGTTCGGTGACACCTACTACGAGTGGCGCCTGGACCCGGACAGGTTCTATCGTCCGCGCGCGGTGTACCGCACCGATCCGGATGATGCCGCCACGCTGGACATGTATGCGCAGATCCAGGCGCAGGGTGTACGCGCCATCAATCACAGCTGGGGCATTTCCACGCGCAACATGACCGCCGCCGCGCTGGACCAGCAGTACGCCAGCATCGGTGCCGACTACGGCGTGTACGGCAGCATCTACGCCAACAACGGCGATGCCCCGGGCTCCACTCTCATCCAGGTGTGGTCGGCTGGCAACGGCAGCGGTGCGGTTGCCGGCATCACCGCCTCGATGCCGCGCTGGAAGCCCGAACTGGAACCGTACTGGCTGGCGGTCGCCAATGTCCGCCGGCCCGACGCCGCCGCAGGTGAAACCGACTACGTGATCGATGGCAGTTCCAGCATCTGCGGCGTTGCCGCCAACTGGTGCATCTCTGCCCCCGGTACCGATATCGTCAGCACCATCGTCTCCGGCGATATCCAGGGCCGCATCGAGAACACCTCCGCCTACGTGCGGCTGATCATCGACAGCGAGAACACCAGCTACGTCTACGGCACCAAGACCGGCACGTCGATGGCCGCCCCCCATATCACCGGCGCCCTCGGCCTGCTGATGGAGCGCTTCCCGTACCTGGACAACGCCCAGGTCCGCGACGTGCTGTTGACCACCGCACGCGATCTCGGCGCGCCAGGCATCGATGCAATCTACGGCTGGGGCATGGTCGACCTGCGCAAGGCCATCGAGGGCTATGGCTCGCTGCGCGTGGACACCAACGTGGTGATGAACCAGAGGGCCGGCGGCCTGAAGGTCTGGGAAGGCGATGCGTGGGACAACTGGACCAACGACATCGGCGGCCCCGGCAAGCTGACCAAATCCGGTATCGGTTGGCTGCGCCTGAGCGGCAACAACAGCTTCAACGGCGCCGTGGTGCAGGACGGCATGCTGGAGTTGAACGGCGCCAACACGCTCACCTCGACGGTCGAGGTCCAGGGTGGCCGGCTGCTGCTCAACGGCAGGCTGGTCTCCACCGCCCTGACCACCACCGGTGGCGTCAGCACGGTCAGCACCAGCGGCGTGCTGGATAACAGCAACCTGGTGGTCAACGGCGGCGTGGTGTCCTTCAACGGCACGCAGACCGGTGGCACCACCACCGTCGGCGCCAATGGCCTGCTGAAGGGCGTCGGCACGCTCGGCAACACCCGCGTGGACGGCATCATCGCGCCGGGCAACTCGATCGGCACGCTGACCATCAACGGCAACTACGTGCAGGGCGCCACCGGCGTGTATGCGGCGGAGCTGGCACCGGGTAGCCGCAGTGACCAGCTGCACGTGACCGGCACCGCCACCCTCGGCGGCACCCTGGTCGCCCTGCCGGAACCGGGCGTGTATTACCTCGGCGAACAGTTCAACGTCCTGCGTGCCGACGGTGGCATCAGCGGCCAGTTCGCCAAGACCGACTTCAGTGCGTTCTCGCCCTTCCTGCAGTTCAGCCTGGCCTACGGCGCCAATGGCACGCGCATCGACGTTGCCCGTGGCGCTTCGCTGGCCACGGCTGCCAACACGCCCAACCAGCGTGCGGTGGCGGCCGCCGCCGACCTGCTGCCGATCGCCCAGGGCCTGCCCAAGCCGCTGACCCAGCTGTTCCCGCAGCAGGTCGGTGGCGTGCTCGATGGCCTCAGCGGCGAGCTGCATCCGGCCACGGCCATCGCCCTGGTCGAGGGCAGCCGCTACGTGCGCGATGCCGCGTTGTCACGCCGTGCCGGCGCCAGCGCGCCCGGCAGCGACGTGGGTGATGCGACGGGTGCATGGGTGCAGGCCATCGGTGGCAACAGCAGGCTGGACGGTGACTTCAACACCGCCCGCACCGAGGCCAACAGCAACGGCCTGCTGGTCGGCATCGACCGCGAGTTCTCCGGCTGGCAGGTCGGCGTGCTGGCCGGTACCGGCCGTACCGACGTCAAGCAGCAGGACCGCCGCGCCAAGTCGAAGATCGACAACACGCACTTCGGTGCCTACGCCAGCCACACCTGGGGCGGCTTCGGCCTGCGCGGTGGTGTGGCGTGGAGCAAGCACGAGGTGAAGAGCACGCGTGAAGTCGCCTTCGCAGGTTTCAGTGACAGCCTGAGCGCGCGTTACGACGCCCGCACCCGCCAGGCCTTCATCGAAGCTGGTTATCGCTTCGGTGGCCCCGAAGCCGGGCTGGAGCCGTACCTGCAGGTGGCGCGCGTGGAAGTGGACCTCAAGCGCATCAGCGAACGCGGTGGAGCAGCGGCGCTGCAGGGCAAGGTGAACGACACCGGAACCACGATCGCCACCGCCGGCGTGCGCTTCGACAAGGGGCTGAAGGCTTCGTTCCAGCAGGACAGCTGGCTGCACCTGCGCGGGGGCGTCGGCTATCGTCGTGCCTCGGGGGATCGCAGCCAGGTCGCCAACCTTGCGTTTGCCAATGGCAGCTCCACGTTCGCGGTCAACGGCGCGCCGATCGCCGACAACGCGGTGGTGGCCGAACTGGGCCTGTCGGCGTGGCTCACCTCGCGCCAGCAGCTGGAGCTGGGCTACAGCGGCCAGTTCGGCAGCGAGAGCCGTGACCATGGTGCGAATGCACGCTGGTCCGTGCGTTTCTGATCTGTGCCTGCAGTGCGATGAAAACAGGAGGGGCGGCCCATCGGCCGCCCCTTCTGCTTGCGGGTGACGCTCTTTCAGCTCAGGCGCACAGCGCCTGCATGGCCTGTGCTTTGACCTCGACGATCTGCCCATCCACGATGTGGACGCTGCGACCCGCGCACGCCGCCAGCTCCTTGTCATGCGTCACCATGATGATGGTCATGCCGCCCTGGTTGAGCTCACGCAGAATCTCCATGACCCCCTGCGACATCTGCGAGTCCAGGTTTCCGGTCGGCTCGTCAGCCAGCAGCAGGGCCGGCGTACCCGCGATGGCGCGGGCGATCGCCGCGCGCTGCTGCTGCCCGCCCGACAGTTCGCCGGGATAGTGCGACATGCGGCTGCCCAGTCCGACCTGGGCCAGTGCCGAGGCCACACGCTGCCTGCATTCGGCTGCCGCCATGCCACGGTAGCGCAGGGGCACCTCCACATTGGCCTGGATGGTCAGATCCGGAATCAGGTTGAACGCCTGGAACACGAAGCCGATCTTCTCGTTGCGCAGCGCGCTGAGCGCCGCGTCGCGCATGCCGCCAACATCCACGCCACCGATCGCGTAGTGGCCCCCGGAAAAGCCCTCGAGCAGACCGAGGATGTTCAGCAGTGTGGACTTGCCGGAGCCGGAAGGGCCGGTAATCGACAGGAAATCGCCCTCCTGCACCGACAGGTCGATGGAGCGCAATGCATGGGTCATGACTTCACCCACCTGGAACACTTTGCTGACGCCTTGCATCCTGAGCATGGGAATTCTCGCTTGCAGATGGAAGCAGCGACCGGCCAAGGCCGCTGCGGGACTCACAACGAACGGATGGCCGACACCGGCGCGATGGCCGCGGCACGCAGCGCCGGCAGCAGTACCGCCGCCTGGCCCAGCAGCAGCAGGATCACCGCACTCACCGGCAGGTACAGCAGTGGCAGGCGCGGCAGTTCGTAGAAGCGCATCAGGGTCAGGTTCATCGCGTAGGCCAGCAGAGCCCCGGCCGCGATGCCGATGGAGACAATCAGCAGGTTCTCGATCTGGAAATAGCGCATCACATCGGTGCGCGTGGCCCCCAGCGCGCGGCGGATGCCGATCTGCTTGCGACGTTGCTCCACCCAGTAACTGGCCAGTCCGACTATGCCCAGGGCAGTGGCAGCCAGCAGTGCGATGATGACACCGCCCAGCAGCCCCATCATGACCCGGTCACCTTCGAAATGCCGCTCGCGCAGTTCGGAGATGCGCCGGCTGCCTTCGACATCGAACACCACGTCCGGCGCGACACGGCGGATTGCCTGCTGCGCATCGCGCATCACGCGGTTCATGTCGCCGGCCTCGGCGCGCACCAGATAGCGGCCGGTCAGGCGCGGCCCCTGCGATGCGGGCACGATCACCGACCAGTCCGAGCCCTTGGCTTCACCGCGGCCGGGGCGGGATACGGCCATGTGCTCGACCACGCCGATCACCCGCAGCCGGGTATCCATCGCCCACAGGCTCTTGCCCACGGCGTTTTCGCCGGGCCAGTAGCGTTGGGCCAGCTCCTGGGTGACCAGCGCCGGGGGATTGGCCGGCACCAGTTCATCGGTCGGTGCGAACTCGTCCGCACCGGGCATGCGCCCCCCCACCAGGTGCAACTGCAGCGCGTCCAGGGCCACGGCATCGGCCAGGTAGAAATCCAGAACACCGCCGGGCACCTGCTGGTCCTCGTCCAGGTTGACGCCGGCGCGTATGCCCGGGCTGCCGAACGGCATGGCACTGACCAGCCCGGCCGCCGTCACGCCGCTCAGCCCCCGCAATGCACCAACGACCCGCGCGTTGACATCGTTGGCGCGCTCGGCATCGATGCCGTCGAGCTGGATCACCCCCAGCCGTGACTCGTCCAGGCCACTGACCAGCTGCATTGCAGCGTTCCGCTCGATCATCAGGAAGATCGCGTTGCACAGCACGGCGCAGGCCAATGCGATCTCCATCGCGATGAGGAAGGTCGCCAGGCGGTGCCGGCGCAGGGCCGAAAGTACGATGCCGATCTGCATGGTGGTTCCTCTACAGAAGCTTCAGTTGGGCGATGGGCTGGACCGCACTGGCACGGATCGCGGGAATCAGGCTCGCCAGCAGGCTGGCCAGCACCGACAGCGCCAGGGTGAACAGCAGCATGGTGGTATCAAGCCGCGCCAGGTCCGCATAGGCCACCGGCTGGCTGCGCACCGCGCTCAGGCCGAGCCAGGTCAGCAACAGGCCCAGCGTGCCACCCAGTGCCCCCACCAGCGCGGCCTCGACCACGCACTGCAGGAAGATCGCCGCGCGGCTTGCGCCCAGTGCGCGACGCAAGCCGATCTCGCCGCTGTAGCGCAGGAACTTCGCCAGCAGCAGACCGACCACATTGGCAATGCAGATCCCGAGGAAGGCGAAGGCCAGGATGGCCTGCAGCTTCACGTCGCTGGGTACCACCTGGTTGAAGTCGAGCCACTGCATCAATGAGCGCAGCCGCGTGTTGTCGGCGTGGCTGATCCGGCCCAGGGCCTTCTGCTCAGCGGCATAGTTCTGCAGGAACCGCTGATAGGCGGCCACCTTGGCGGCGCTGTCCAGCTTGACCCACAGGTGTACCCAGACACACGGCGCGGTCTGCAGCCGGCCGCGCTCCTCCGGCGTGGACCAGCAGGTGAACGGCACGAAGTCGCCGTCATTGATCTCCAGGCTGGAGGTCAGCGGCATGAACAGATCATCGGCCGAGGCGAAGAAGCCCGACGTGTTGCCGCCGCTGAAGCGGCCGCCCCGCACCTTGTAGAACAGCGGCGAGGGCCGCCAGGGCGCGAGCACGCCCACGATGCGCATCGCGGTGTCCTTGACCCGCAGTGTCTGCCCCACACTGTCGCCCCCACCGAACATCTGCTCGTTGAGCTCCGACGAGATCACCACCACACGTGCGCGCGCGTCATCCTCCTCGCGCGACCACCAGCGTCCATGCGCCAGCGGCACCGCGAACATCGTCGCGAAGTCGGTCGTGGTGGAGATCGATGAGCGGATGACCGGTGGCGCGCTGCCCTGATCGGGCCGCAGCTTGACCGGATTGGTGACCAGCAGTGTCTGCTGGTCCGCGCGCCCGGACGACCACAGGTCGTAGGCCGAACGATAGTCCAGCACGTCGTACGGCTCGCGGCCCTTCGAGTTCGGGTTGGCATCAAGCTGGGGGTAGTAGAGCTCACCGCTGCGCCCAGGCAAGGGATCGCCGGACAGCAGGTAGACCACGGTCAAGGTGGTCATGCTGGCTCCAATTCCCACCGCGATGGCCAGCACCATCAGGGCGGTGATGGCCTTGCTCCGCAGTGTATTGTGCAGCGCCACCTGCGCGCAGTAGACCAGCCTGCGCATGCCCGCACCCTTTCCTGCACCCTGTATCGACTTCATGTCATGCCTCTCCCCGGACGTGCACGGGCGTGACCCGTGCCGGTTGCCACATGGACCTGCCAAGTTCGTGTACGTGATCGAATCGGGCGCGGTAGGCCTCGGCGCCGTGCATGATCATCACCAGCATGCGGCCATGGCTGCGTGCGAAGATCGCGTCCATCGCAATCTCGCGGCTGGCCCTATCGAGGTTGGCGACCGGCTCATCAAGAATGTAGAGGTCGGCATCCTCGCCCAGCACCATCGCCAGGGCGATCTTCTGCTGCTGCCCTGCCGACAGGGTTTCCGGCAGGCTGTCGGCGATCCCGTCGCCGTCCATCCCCAGTCGCGCCAGCAGCACCGGATCGGCGCCGAGGTCGCGCACCTTCAGCGGAGGGAACTGCAGAGGAAGCGTGATGGCGCGGATACGCGCCGGTCGCAGCAGCTGGCCGGCGACGGGCTGGAAGTACCCGGCCAGGACGTTGGCCAGGGTCGTCTTGCCGCTGCCATTGTCGCCAATCACCAGTGCACGTTCACCGGGTGAAAGGGCCAGGGTGAAATCCGAAAACACGGGAGTGGCGCCGTACCCGTAGCCGATCGACGTCGCCAGCAGACCACCCTCGATGTGCGTGGCCGACGCCGCGGCTGCCGGCGCGGTCATGAACTCCGCCACCCGCACCACCACCACACCGTGGCTGTGCATCTCGGCAATGTTCTTGAAGATGCCGATGAGCGTCGTGGCTGAGCGCCAGAAGGCGTTCATGAAGGCGATGAACGAACCCAGTGTCATCTGTTGGCGGAACACGAACAGTGCGCCGACGAAGATCGAGCAGACATCCGAGATCACCATCGTCAGGTCGCTCGCACCCTGCAGGGTCCTCACCACCCTGAAGCGCTGGTAGGTCGAATCCAGCACCTCGCGCAGGCTGCGGTCATGGGCCTGCACCGTCCTGGGGCCCAGGCCGAACGTACAGACCATCTTGAAGGCAGACACGGCCCGGGTCAGCAAAGAAACCAGTTCGGCCTCGCGGTCACGCTCCACCACGGTCAGCTCGCGGATGCGTCGGCCGACCAGCACGCTGACCGTGGTGGCGATGGGAATGATGGCCATCAGCACCAGGAACGCACGCCAGGAGATGATCAGCAGGGCTGCGATCAAGGCGACGAATGTCACCGCCTGGGTCAGGGTAGTGCGTGCGACCGACAGCATCGGCACCACGCCATCCTTCACGTCCGAGCGGATCCGCGCCACATAGTAGCCGGCCCCCTTCTGCACCACCTCGTCATAACTGCGGCCATAGTAGGCGGTCAGCAACGAGGTCCCGATCCGCTCCACGATGCGGTTATCCACGCGCTGCTGCCACAGCGCGCAGCTGTAGTTGCCCAGGTTGGTCACCAGGCACAGCAGCAGATATGCACCGGTAAGCAGCAGGAAGCGATTGAAATCCTGCCGGCTGGCGGCCTCGTCGAAGATCGCGCGGATCAGCAGCGGATGCAGCAGCCCGCCCAGTCCGCCGAACATCGCGGTGGTGGCGGCCACCGCAAGGTAGCGCCCGCGGAGGGGGCCGAGCAGGATCGCGAAGCTGGCGAGGATGGCGCGCACACTGTGCCGCTGCGCGGTCTGCTCGCGCTGAGGTGGCTGTCCGGCCGGGTGCGGGCGCGCATTCATGCAACCGCCGCCTGCCCCACCCCGGCTGCGTCCACTTCCCGTACCACCGCGCCATGCACATCGAGTGCATCCAGGAAGAACTCATCCGGCGCCAGCGTGTCGTACCGATGCAGGGCGCGGATCACTCCGGCGATGCCGGTACCGTGGTCGAAGGAAATGCGGAACAGATTCTCGCCCGGCACCGCCGCCATTCCCTCCTCCTCCTCGAACAGATACAGATCGACGATGCCCTGGTACGGTCGCTCCGCCATCTGCAGGTACCTCGGGTCACCGGAGTAGAGATGGGCGTCGACAAACACATCCAGCATGCCCGACAGGCCATACAACAGGCCGCAGAAGCCGGAATACTTGCGATGGAAGTCATCCACCAGCCGATTCACGTCCTGCCACAGGCCGTAACGGATCGCGACCTTGGCGATGCCCGCAGTCCCCTGCTCCAGATAGGGTTCATAGGTGTTGACCTCTTCCGGTGAGCTGGGAAAGGTGGTCACCCCGGTCTCCAGCTCGAAGCCGTAGGAGAGATCGTGTCGCAGTGCCTGCTCGCCAAGCACGCGCCATGCCGGATCACCACTGAGCTGCGACAGCCTCAGCAGGAACAGCGCCACGCCGGCCTGGCCGTAACCCATGCCGATGCGGACGCCACCTTCGTCCTGCCAGTAGGCACCCCGCTCTCCGTGGTGGACGGTGTCTGCAAGCCGCCGCGCCAGCGACAGCGCCCTGTCGAGATGCCCGGGCAGGCCGGTCGCGTGATGCATGGCCAGGTGCGCCATTCCGATACCCGCCATGCCGTGATACAGCGAGTGATGCGCATGCAACAGGTCACTGCCGTCAGCGCTGTCGAGCAGGCTGCGGGCCAGTTCCACCTCGCCACGCAGCAGCGCCGACCAGCCGATGCCGGCAAGGCCGGTGAGGAACCCCGGCGGTAGCGATGTGCGATCCAGGGCCTGCAGCTCCTGCGCATAGCGCTCCATCACCGCCGGCGACGGCTGATGACCCACCCCATGGAAGGCGTGGATCACACCGGTCGCCCCCAGACCAAGGCTCATCGTGTTGGTGGAGTGCGCGAACGGATCAAGTGGGAACAGCGTCCGCTCCGGCTGCAGCCGGCTGTGTGCATCCATGAACGCGAGCAGCCGCCGGATACACTGGCGCGGCGCCGGCAACGGGCGCTGCGGCGACGAGAACGGCGCCTGCAGGGTCGCCGGCTGCTGCAGCAGCTGTGCGGCCTCTTCCAGGCCGATACGGTCGTCCACAAGCGCCTGGATGACCTCGGCCACTGGCGTGTGCTGCCAGCCGATGTCCTCCATCATCACCGGCAGCACCTTCTGGAACAGGTCGGTACGGATGTAGGCCATGGCCATCAGCGGGAACAGGCAGTAGAACATCACCACCGCGGTCGCATAGCGGTCATCCCTGAAACAGCTGGCGCGCTTGCGACCCTTCATGATCCGGCGGAATCCGGGCGTGTGGATGTCATCCCACTCATCGCTGCCGTCCAGGAACGCGGCCTCCAGGTCGATCAGGCGCACACGCATGTCGCTGCGGTCGACCATGATGTTGGACGGCGAGATGTCACCGATCACCACTCCCACCTTGTGTGCGCGGTCGACCGCGCGAAGCAGACCGGTGAAGATGGTCACGCACATGCCGTAGTAGTCACTACCATCGCGTGCGCTGGGACGGGCCTTCATCAGCGGCGAATGCTTGAGCATCAGCTCGCGAAGATCGAATGCATCCAGGCGCTCTTCCACCAGATAGCTGTTTTCCCAATCGGTGAATGCATCCAGGCAGCGCGGCGAGGCGCCCACCGGGCCCAGCAACTCCAGATTGCGCCGCTCGCGTGCCAGGCGGCTGGTGGCGTCGAGCCCTTCCCCGTGCATTTCCACATGGGGCCGCGCCTCCTTGATGACCACTTCCTCCCCGGTGACCTGGTCCAACGCCAGGTAGACCCCGCCCGTGTTGGAGAACCCAAGCGCGGCCTGCACCTGATAGCGGCCCTCCTTCAACGTCATCTCGCCGGGATCATCCTCGCTGGGGAACGGGTCGGTTTCCCAGGCAGGCACCTCGAAATAGGGATTGCGCAGGTCGGGAACATGGCTGCCGTCGGGCGCGACCAGCATCGGCACCTTCTGGCCGATGAAATCAAGCCGGTACACCTGGCGCATGCCGCCATAGCGGTAATACAGGCAGCGGCAGTCCTTGTAGCGTCGATCAGACAGGATGTACGAGCCATCTTCGTCCTTCAGCGCCCCATGCAGCTGCTCGATGAAGCGCGTGAAGACCGCAAGGTCCAGCGGATAGAGCGTGATGAACTTGCCCGAGCCACCGCGTGGCCAACGCTTGGAGCTCATCATGCGCATCGTGTTCATGTCATTGGCGAACTTGAACTTCACGCGCTCGGCCAGGGCCATCCGGGTGACGGTGCGCAGCACCCGCTGGCAGTTCTCCTGCGTGGCTGAAACGTGGATCTTCCAGCCTTGCGGCGGCAGGTTGCCGGCGACCGGGTCGCCATGCGTCGCCAGGTGCGACCAGACACCGATGCGATGGATCGTCCACGCCATGCCGGCCGCCTCGATCTCCGCTTCAACGATACTGCGGAAATCTTCGCTGGGCCGGTACTGGTTGTAGCTCAATTCGTAGAACCGCTCGTCGCCCCCCACATAGGCGGCCTTGTCCATGTGGCGTGCTTCACGCAGTGATCGTTGACGCGCTGACATCGTCTCTCCCTGGTCGTTTCCACGGCTCGTTTGCCCGGTGCACACATCCGCGAACGCCTCGCAACGCCTCGCACATGCGCGATGGATGCATTGCGGGCGCTCCAGCCTGCAGGCATCGCAAAATGCGGAATGCGGATTCCCTGCCTGCTTCATTCGTAAGCACGGCGTGAAATCCGCCGGCTATCGCTGCAATGCAGCCGCCCGGAATGTCCCTGCAGATCGATGATTGCCACCGTACCTTGCCGCTACATTGCGCAGGCGATTCTCATTCCACAATTGACTTGACTCATTCCAATCGGCAATGCCATTTTCCATCCGCCACGTATAGACCGGGGTTCTTCAGCAACTGCAACAGGGCTTTGAGATTGCGTGGTGCAATCGCGCAGTGAATCATTTCATTGCGTAACGCGTGGGAGGCACGCATGCCTCCCGATCCCATGTACGACTAAGGAGAGTTGATATGAATCGCGTCCTGAATCTGCAGCGCCTGATGATCGAAAACCAGCAGGAAAACCTGGGCAACAGCTGCAGCAGCTCCGACAGCAACTGCTGCAACGGCTAAGCCTCTCCGGCTTGCCTGAGGTGGTGGTGCGCGCCCACCACCTCGACATCTGCCACAGCGTGATGCACCGCCACGTGGCAGATCTCCATACGACGTAGAGATCGCTGGCAGGCAGCCGTCCGCTGCCCGCGCTGCGCGTCCTGCATCTGCCAATGCCAGGACAGGCATCCCGGGGGGGGGGGATGATCAGCCAGCTGCAGCACGTGCTGCAGCCGTGACCATTGCTCGGCCCCGCTGCGACCTCACCACCATGACGGACGCTACGCAGTGCGCCTGCACGCCCGCCGGATCCAGCAATCAGGAAAAGACGCAGCATGCGCATCCTCGTGGCCATGGACGACGCCGAACTTGCACAGGCGCTTCGCAACGTATTGCAGAGCCGCAACATGCTGGTGGACCTCGTGGCAACCTGGTCACTGGCCAAGGCCGCGGTACAGGCCGTGGAGTACCGCGCCCTCATTCTCGACCGCTGGCTGCCCGAAGGCGATTCACTGAAGCTGGTGCAGATCGTGCGCGGCTTGCGTACCTGGCTGCCCATTCTGCTGTTGGGGCGCCACAATCACGCTGCCGACTGCATCGCTTGCCTGGATGCCGGTGCCGATGACTACCTGCCCACGCCGTTCGAGTTCGACGAACTGGCCGCGCGGCTGCGCGCGATTACCCGGCGCCTCGACCCTGATGCCGGCCACATTCTGAGAATCGGCAATTTCACGTTCGATTTTTCCAACCGCATGGCATTGGTAGGCGGTGCGCCCCTGAGCCTGCCGCGTAGCCAGCTGCTGCTGCTGGAAGCGCTTTGCGCCCGCCAGGGCCGGATCGTCCGCCATGAAGTGCTGAGTGCTGCCGTGCACCTGGCCGGCGCCGACGGCGGTACCACCGTGTTGGATCCGCACGTATCACGCCTGCGCCGTGCCCTGCGCTCGGCCAGTGTCAGCATCGAGTCCAAGCGTGGGCTGGGCTACATGCTGAACGACGACGCGGCCTGATCAAAGGCCATCGGCGCGGGCCGCAAATGCAACAGCCGGGGCGGTAAACCGCCCCGGCTGCCAGTCCCGCTGATTGGGCCGACCGCTGCGGTCAGGCGGCCTTCATTGCGTGCTTTCGCGCACGCATGACGTTGTGGCACTCCTGCACTTCCGGAAGCAGCTGGGTCACTTCCTGGCGCACGGCCGGCGGCAGCTCGTTGTCCTGCAGCACATCCTTGAACGCGCCCAGCAGGCGGTCCTCGGATTCTTCAAGTTCAGCCACGTAGCCATAGTTGGTGTCACCGAAAGCGGCTCGAACCTTGCCGTAGAACTGCTGCATCGAACCGACCACGGTGCCATGTTCGGCCGGCTTGCCACCGCTGGCGGCCACTGAGCCGCTCAACGCCGCCACGATGCGGCCCTTGACGCCAGCGATGCGGGTGAACAGTGCCGACAGCTCGGCATCCTTGACCTTGGTGGCCGCTTCTTCATAGAAAGACTTGCCATCGCGGGCGATTTCGATCAGGTCGTTGAGGCGATGTTCGATGGTGGACTGGGTGCTCATGGCGTCGCTCCTGTGTGCTCGAAAGTCAGTGGAGAATGGCAGTGCATCTGCATTGCCTTCGACCCCACTGTGTGCAATCGCGTGTGCCAACCAGGTGAGCACGAATTGATGCACGCATCACCATGCGAAACACCTGCTGACTTCGTCATTTCAAGCATCGTCGGCTTTCACGGAATCTGAGCGCGTTGCACGCGTTACCACGGTGCGGTGACGATGATCAGAGTGACCAGCAGCGCGATTGCCAGGATCACCAGCAGCACGTGCCATTGCTTCCAGGTGGGTCTCGGCTTTCCAGGCGTATTCATCGATGGGCTCCTGCGCGGGCGGGGAATGGGGTTGCCAGACTGAAGCGCAACGGCATCGCACAACGTCGACGTGAGGTGCACGTTTCGTGCAGACCTTGCTGGAATATCGGGCCGCATCGGCCTTCCGCACCCGTGCTTGGCGGCATATTCAGCAAGTACCACACCCGACACCGCCAGCAGGCTGCCACCCAGCACCCCATCCGCTGAGTGACTCACCCAGCAGCATCACCGCCAGCGCGGCGGTCACGATCGGCACCAGGTTGAAGAATCCCGAAACGCGCGCCGCGCCCAAGCGCGAAAGACCGGTCATCCAGCTGAGGGGCGCAAGGATCGATGCACACACCGCAGCGAAACCGAAACAGCCCACCGCGGTCAGGTTGTTCACTCCGGCAGCTGCACCGGCAGCAGGATCAGCGACGCCGCCGTGGCCTGCAGGAACAGTGACTCCAGCACCGTCAGCGGAATCTTCCGGCGCTGCATCAGCACGATGCAGGCGGCAAATGCACGGCCGAATCCGTGGCCGAGATCGCGCAGCGGCCTCACATGAGCGTGCGCACGCTGGAGCGCATGGCGCGCAGTGAACTGGGCATGTCACTCGGCGGCCGGCGTGGGCGTGTGAAGTTCGTGCGCGCCACCGAGGCGCTGTGCACACGCAAACCGATCAGCCGCATCGCCGGGGAGCCGGGCTATTCAGGCGTCAGCGCGTTTGCCGAAATGTTCAAGCGGCACGCGCAGTGCACGCCCGATCAGTATCGGGAGCAGCATCGGGCCGGGTGAAGGCCCGCATCGAGGGCTGTCGATTTCCCGCCCCGTCGCTCGTCGGAACAGGAAAGGCAGGCCCATCGGCCTGCAGGAGCGCTCCAATGCCACCGATCCTCACCGCCTTCGCCGCCTCCCCCGACCGCGGCCAGGGCCTGGCCCGTGACATGCGCGTGCGCTGGGCGCTGGAGGAACTGGCCGTGGCCTATGACGTACAACTGCTCAGCTTCGCCGAGCTGAAGCAGCCCGCGCACCTGGCACGGAATCCGTTCGGGCAGATTCCCACGTGGCAGGAGGGCGACCGGACCCTGTTCGAATCCGGCGCCATCGCCCTGCACCTGGCCGAACAGCACCCCGGCCTGCTGCCGCGCGATCCGGACGCCCGCATGCGCGCGATCATGTGGGTGTTCGCTGCGCTGAACACGGTGGAGCCCCCCATCGTCGAGCGCTCCATGGCCTGGGTGCTTGAGCGCGAGCAACCCTGGTACGCGCAACGGCTGCCAATGCTCGATGAGCGGGTCCGGACGCGGCTGGCCCAACTATCGACGTGGTTGGCCAGGACAACGTGGCTGGACGGCGAATTCAGCGTGGGCGACCTGATGATGGTCTCGGTGCTGCTGCGCCTGAAGAGCAGCGGCCTGCTCGACGAGTACCCACAGGTCGCCACCTATGTGGCCCGGGCCACGCAGCGGCCCGCCTACCAGCGTGCGTTTGCTGCGCAGCTGGCGGTTTTCCAGGACGCCTAGCGCTGCGCCTCCTCCCAGGCAACAAGGGGCCAGCAGTCACGCAGGCCCCATGCGTTACTTCAATCGACGCGATCTCCAGTTCAGGTAACCCCGCCAGCCAAAGGGAGCACTAAAAAGCGCAACCGCACCGCACGCCAGCAGGCCGTTGAACATCCAAGGGGTCAGCTCCGGGGAACCTGCCGACATGGATGGAAACACGAACCCGCATAGCAGTGCTCCCACAAAGGAAGTACCGAATATGACCGTGGAACCCAGGCCTGGTGAAACTCGCATCGATCTATTCCTCATCAGTTCCGGTTGCAGGTCACCTTGACCTCGGTGAGCCTGATCGTGCTGGTGCAGGTGACAGACTGATTGCCCGCCCCCGTCACCGGGACACCGATGTTGTTGAGCGCATTGACGAAGCTTCCCATATCGGTGGCATTCCCATTCGGGAATTCGAAGCGATGCGTAACGCCGCCTCGCCCCTCGCTCAACTGTGTAACGCTAAGCGGAATGGAGTTACCGAACCTGTCCTTGTAAAGGAGGGCGTTGGGCTCCCAGCGACGGTTGATCATGCTGTAGTTGTAGGAAGCGGTAGACCCGTCAGCATAGCGGATCTTCTGCGGCGCCCAGACATCGATGCCAAGCGAGTACGCGCCGGAAGCCAGGTAGATGTAAGTCTCGAAACGCTGCCCCAGATGCTGGCTGACCGCATCCCTTCTCTGCGGATTCTGGATGTCATCGTACACATTGGTCGGGTAGCCGGGCTCAGACAGGCTGATCACCGATTGAGCGACTATGCGCTTGAACTGAAGATAGTTGATCGCCGGTTGCTCGACCGGGAGCTCGTCGATGATGACGAAGGGTTCGCAATCCATCGCGCCGGGTTCCATTTTGTCGCAACGGATGCCGCCTTCACGATCACGCATGACGCTGAACTTTCGTGCCATGTTGCCCGATGGATTCAGTATGTAGAGGATCCTGTGCGACGGCATACTTCATGAGCATCGCGCGCCACACGCGATGTCACTACCGCTTTGAAGGATTGAGAGCGCTTGCCATACCCGGCACTTCTCCCGCAGCGACGACACTGTCAGTGCAACCTGCGCCGGCAGGCGGCCTGCACCAGCATCAGCTGCGCCACCAGGACCAGCATCGCGCAGCCCGACAGCAGCCACGGATCGATGTACCACTGTTCGTTGAAACTGAAGTCGCCGGCGGAAATGCGCTTCCAACCGTTGAAGTGCTGCATCGCCGCCACCACGAACGCGAAGGCGCCCGCGCTGTACGACAGCCAGGGCACCACGATGCCGCCCGGGCGCGCGAACAGCGTCAGCAGGCCCAGCACGCCGATGACCGTGCGCTGCACGCGGCAATATGGGCAGACATAGGCCATCCCGCTCCATTCCACCGCCCAGGCCAGCAGGCTGACCAGCACGGCCGCGGCCGCGGCGATATACAGCATCGTGGGCGTGATCGTCCTGCCTGCATCGTGTGCCATCCCGCGCTCCTTCGTTCAAAGACCCCGGCAGGGTAGCAGCGTGGCAGGTTCAATCCTTCTTGAAGACCGTGCGCTTGCCGATCGGGCTGCCCTTGCGCGCCGTCGGTCGCGCCAACCCGGGAATCAGGAAGTCGGTGACCTTGTGGCCCTTCTGGATCCTGGAAGCGAGCCAACGCGGCATGCGCCCGCGACCGGACCAGGTCAGCCGCTTGTATTCCGGGTCTCGGTATTTGGCGGCCACTTTGCCGGTTCTGCGCCGTGCCGGTTTCCGGCTGGGTGCGCCCGCTTCGATGGCTTCATCGCCAAAGAGTTCTTCGAGGGTATATCCCGCTTCCGCCGCGGCAGCTTTCAGCATACGCCGCACCGCGCTGGCAGGACGGCGGTTGGAAATCAGCTGCTTCCGCTGTTCAGCGGCAACCACCAAGGCGCCCAGCTCCCGCAGGCTGAGCGATTCAATATCGATCGTCATGCTGGAAAGGTCTACTGCCGCGCGGCGCCTGTCAAGGCGGCTTGCCCCCGCGTAGACACGGGCTTCACTGCGGGTGGGCTCCGATCGCCTTCGTCGGCCATCCCCGAGGACATCCCTGTGAGCACCTCATCGCATTCGCTTGCCTACCTGCTTGCGCGCATCCTGCTGATGGCGCTGTTCCTGGTCTCCGGGCTGGGCAAGCTCGGCGATCTCAGCGGCACCCAGGCCTATATGGAAGCCATGGGCGTGCCCGGCATCCTGCTGTGGCCAACGGTCGCCTTCGAGATCGGCAGTGGCCTGTGCATCCTGCTCGGCTTCCAGACCCGGCTGGTGTCGATCGTGCTGGCGGGCTTCAGCCTGGTCACCGCTTTCATCTTCCACCACAACTTCGCCGACCAGACCCAGCAGATCATGTTCCTGAAGAACCTGGGGCTGGCCGGTGGGTTCCTGCTGCTGGTCTGCACCGGGGCCGGGCGCTACAGCATCGACGGGCGCGGTCGGCGCGGGTAAGCCTCGATTCGAGGTGTGCACGCGCTAGCGGCGAAGTTCGGCCTCTGGCGCCAGCGTGTGGATCACCTTGCCCTGTGCATCCAGGAACTCGATGGCACCGTAACCCTCGGCCATGAGGGTCCGGCCACGTTGAAGGCGCGCTTGTACTGCAGGCCATCGATGATCGGCGCCGGCGTCTTGACCTGGCTGATTCGCCAGCGTCGGACGCGAATGCCGGAACGCATTGCGATGCAGCCAGAACGAAGGACGTACAAGCACTGCGCATCATGCGATCTCCTGTCGGGATCGGAATCAGCATCCGCACGCCAAGCATGCCTGTGGTCGACGACCCCGCGCGGTGACACCGGCATGCTGGCGATGGGTCGACACCATCCCGTCAACCACGCCCCCCGACGTCGGCCTTCCCCCTGTGCACGCCGCCGGACACGGAAATGATCCCGGCATGCGGACGGGGACATGCCGACAATGCCCTGGAACACCTTGCGGAAGGCGCTCACGTCGTCGTATCCAACTCTCACTCGCGCGGCGTTGGATTACTTGTCCCGCTGCGAGTCCGCACCGTCACTCGAATTCTTAACTCTTCAGAATTCGACCAAGCCACCTTTGTCCCAGATGGCCCACAAAACAGCATGATGGCGCCCTACGGATTCAGGGATTTCGTTCATCTTCATGCGTGACATCGGACAGTTCTACGTAATCAGCGTCGAGGGAGTGACGCGGGCAGACGGCACCCTGCTGCAGGTCACCCGAATCGATTGCTCCTGCATCAAGTGTTCCTGGCAGTTCAGGGCCATTCCCAACCATGGCCTTGTCGATCTCGACGGTGCGGCTGCCCTCAGTTGCCCAACCTGCGGCAATCACCAGTCAGTCAGCCGCGCACGGCTTGAAGAGCTCAATCGACGCAGCGACGAATAGCCTGCACTTCAACCATCCATCAACACAGCACCGACACGACCGATACCCGGTGGGCCCTATCGTTCGTCAACAAGCACCCCCCGGCATTCCCATGAGTCATACCGGTATTTTTCAGATCACCGATCTCACCTACAGGGCTGGGGAGCAGGGCGACCTGGCCCGCGCACTGCAGATCGTCGCCACCTGCACCGCCTGCGGATCGACGAGCGTGTGGGACGAGCATGAGATGGAACACGTTGCCGGTGGAACCGTGCTGTCATGCCGTGGCTGTGGTGTCCGCCAGGCCATCAGCAACGCGCGCCTTTCTGGCTGCCCATCCGACATCCGTCATCCGCGCCGCTGAGCGGCGCGCAGTTCGTGCTGCGTAGCCGCCGGCAGGGGCAGTCGTTCACTCGGCTTTTACAACGCTGCGACGTTTCAAGCGACAACGCGCACTGATGCATCTGCCTGCATCCAAGGGCCGCGCCAGCGCGTATCTAGGATGCCCGCGCCTTGCGGGCATCCTATAGAGGAACGCGCCGTGAAAGCCCTTCAGCGGATAGCCGCCACAGTCAGCTTCGCCGTACTCGTCTCAGCCACTTCAATGAGCTTCGCCGCCAGTACCGTGATGGTCGGCGGGGCGGAAATGTATCCCACCAGGACCATCGTCCAGAACGCCATCAACTCCAAGGACCACACGACCCTGGTCGCTGCGGTCAAGGCAGCGGGCCTGGTCGATACCCTCAATGGCGCCGGCCCCTTCACCGTCTTCGCGCCCACCAATGCAGCCTTCAGCAAGCTGCCCGCAGGTACGGTCGATACGCTGGTGAAGCCTGAAAACAAGGCACAACTGACCAAGATCCTGACCTACCACGTGGTGCCGGGCAATTACAGTTCAGCGCAGCTGATGGCCGATGCCAGGAAGCACGGCGGCAAGGCCACGCTGAAGACCGTTGAAGGTGAATCCCTCACCGTCGCACTGCATGACGGCAAGCTGTGGGTCATCGATGCCAAGGGCGGCAAGGCGGGGATCAGCATTGCCGACGTCGGCCAGTCCAATGGCGTGATCCACGTGATCGACACGGTGTTGATGCCGAAGTAGTTGCATGCAGCAGGACGAGCACATGCGCGGCAGCCGCATCGCGGCTGCCGCCGTCTCCTCCCATGAATCAGCATCGCGGCTGCGGGCGATGACGCGCTACCTCATGTATCAGGAGCGTGCAGCGGCGTTGGGGCCTTGGTATCCCTGTCAGTCAGAAGGGGGCCTTGGATTCCAGGTGATTACCTGACGTCGTAGATCTCGCATTCGGTTGGGTCCATCGGTTCCCAATGCTCGCTCGCCAGCTCACAGAAGGCAGCGGGTACCTCCATGGGGAACGTTGCGCCTTTCTCGCGATTGCGCTCGCGGACGCGATCACGACGAATGTCATGCGGGGTATCCAGGAGATGCACCACCAGATTGTGGGCCGCCCCCCTGACCTGCGCGTCGAAGAGGGTCTTCGTACCAATTCGAGAACCCACAGGCCGTAATACTCCAGTGGTCAACTTAGAAGCCAGCCAAATTGACCATGAGGGAAGCAGCCATGCAACTGGAAGACATCGAGCGCATAGGCGACTACGTCATGCCGGAGCGCCCTGCAGTACGCTCAGATCTCGCACTGATCTTCGGAACTCGGCACGGAGTGGAGGATTTCTGCCAGGCAGTAGTCACCCTGTGGCACAAGAGAATGTTCCGGAAGGCAGTCGTTTCCGGTGGCATGACCGGAGGTCTTCACGATTCAGAAGCCGAAACCATGGCTACCCGCCTCATGGAGTTGGGAATTCCAGAGCATGTGCTCATCATCGAGCCGCTCGCCATGAACACTGGTGAGAACGTATGGCGCTCGCGCGAGCTTGCCGAGCGCATGCTGCCTCTCGAAGAGAGACGGAGCGTCATTGCCATCGGAAAAATCTGTTCCGCGCGTCGATATCTGATGACAATGGCCCGTCATTGGCCAGGGCCAACCGTTACCGCGCAGTGGGTCAACTATTTCGCGGTGGACAAGAGTGACTGGCACCTGGATCCGGAGTTCGCCGAACGCGTCAGGGCCGAGTACGTGAAGATCCCGGACTACATAAGAAGGGGATTCCTGATCGAGCTTCCAGAAAGCTGATCCAGGTGCTGCCAAGGCACGCTGCACGCATCACGCCACGACGCCGTGTGCTGTTCAGGGCTACCGAGCGGCAACACCGGGCCTGACCAGCCCGAAGTCCCTCAGCGCAACGTAAGGATCCCAGTACTCCCTGTAGGCCCTTATCTTGCCGCTTTCGAGCGTCACCATGGAGATATGGTCCTGGCGATAGAGCCAGCCGGCGTGGCCGCCTCCGTGTACTCTCCGCGCACCTGCCGGCGAGGACCAACCATTCGTTTCTTGCTGCCTTCCTTGTCATGGCAACAAGTGTCCATTGCCTGTCGATGCGCAGTAAATCCCGTGGAACCCTATCGGCGTCCGAGAATTATTTCCAATGTTCTTTCCGCCGACGCGGTAGAGGCATCGGGCCCGACGCCCAAGCACCTGCTTCTTATGGTGGGCCCACCAGGATTCGAACCTGGAACCAAGGGATTATGAGTCCCCTGCTCTAACCGTTGAGCTATAGGCCCGGCGCAGCGTCACAGTGTAGTGGAGGCCGCGCCCGATCGGCTACCCGGCGGCGGCAAGCGCCTCCGAAATACGCCCCAGCCGCCTCTCCGCCGCTTCCGCGAGCCATACCTGCCGCCTCAGGCATGCCTGGAACAACGCAACCATCCTTCTGATCTGCTCCAGTCCCTGTTGGTTGTCGCCGCTGAAGCCGGCAAGCAATCCGGCCTCCGACAGCGTCAGCAGCGCATACGTCGTACGGCGTGCAAATCCCAATCGATCCTCGCACTCATCCCGCATCACCTCATCCCAGTCCAGCAGCGGCGGGAAATCGGTTTGCACGGGCTCGGGAACATTGTGCTCCACATCATTCATGGCGTGACTCCAGATGCATGACGAATCAATGCCGCAGGCCGTACGAGTTGCACGTGACCTGCCGCGCGCTTGCATCGGCGCCGGTGATGACCGGCCCGCCTACGGGATGTGTTGAGCATCTGCGCGATCAGCGTGCGACCGTCGCAGGAAAAATTCAAACGGCAGATGCGTCATCGGCAAGCCCCGTCGGGCATGTCCAGGCACCCCAAAAAGAAAAACCCCGCACCAGGCGGGGTTTCTCTCAACGCTTCACCAGCCGCTGGAAATCAATCGATATCCAGGAAGCTGCGCAGCTGCTCCGAGCGGCTCGGGTGACGCAGCTTGCGCAGCGCCTTCGCTTCGATCTGGCGGATGCGCTCGCGGGTCACGTCGAACTGCTTGCCGACTTCTTCCAGCGTGTGGTCGGTGTTCATGTCGATGCCGAAGCGCATGCGCAACACCTTGGCTTCCCTCGGGGTGAGGCCGGCCAGCACGTCGCGCACGGTTTCAGACAGGTTGATGTTGGTGGTGTTCTCGATCGGGGACTCCACGTTGGTGTCCTCGATGAAGTCGCCCAGATGGGAATCCTCGTCGTCGCCGATCGGGGTTTCCATCGAGATCGGCTCCTTGGCGATCTTCATCACCTTGCGGATCTTGTCTTCCGGCATGTCCATTTCCTTGGCCAGCTCCTCCGGCGTGGCCTCGCGGCCGTACTGCTGGAGCATCTGGCGGGAAATGCGGTTCAACTTGTTGATCGTCTCGATCATGTGCACCGGAATACGGATGGTGCGCGCCTGGTCGGCAATCGAGCGGGTGATCGCCTGGCGGATCCACCAGGTGGCGTAGGTCGAGAACTTGTAACCGCGGCGGTACTCGAACTTGTCCACGGCCTTCATCAGGCCGATGTTGCCTTCCTGGATCAGGTCGAGGAACTGCAGGCCACGGTTGGTGTACTTCTTGGCGATCGAGATCACCAGGCGCAGGTTGGCCTCGACCATTTCCTTCTTGGCCTTGCGCGCCTTGGCTTCACCGTAGGCCATGGCACGGCTGATTTCCTTCAGCTCTTCCAGGTCCAGCTGGGTCAGCTTCTCGATGTCGATCGTCGCCTGCTGTTCGGCGATGATCTGGTCCTTCACTTCGCGCAGGGCCGACGACCACTTCTGCTTGCGCTTCAGTGCGTCTTCCACCCACTCCAGGTTGGTCTGGTTGCCTTCCCAGGAGCGGATGAAGTCCTTGCGCGGCATGCGCGCGGTGACGGTGGCCAGGTTCAGCACGCGTCGCTCATGGGCCTTGATCGACGCCATGGTGTCGCGCAGCTGCTTGGTCAGCACGTCGGTCAGCGGCAGCGGCAGCTTCAGGGTGACGAACACCGCCGACATCTCTTCGCGCAGGCGCGGCAGGTTCTTCTTGTCGCCCTTGGTCGCCGCCTTCTTGAAGGCATTGAAAGCATCGCTCAGCGCCTGCATGCGCGCAGCGACTTCCTCCGGATCCGGACCGGTCGGTGCGGCTTCTTCCTCGCCACCCTCGACGTCATCGTCCTCGTCCTCGTCGCCTTCTGCGTCGGCATCGCTGCTGTCATCGGCAGCGACCGCCGGCGGCGCCGGCTCTTCGTCGGCCAGGTCGTTGAAGCCGACGATCACTTCGGCCAGGCGCTTCTTGCCTTCCTTGTGGGCCTCGTAGTCGGTCAGCAGCGATTCGACCGAAACCGGGAACTGGCCCAGGGCCGCCTGGACCTGCGAAAGGCCTTCCTCGATGCGCTTGGCGATGGCGATTTCGCCTTCGCGGGTCAGCAGCTCGACCGTGCCCATTTCGCGCATGTACATGCGCACCGGGTCGGTGGTACGGCCACCTTCGGTGTCGAGCGCGCTCAGCGCGGCGGCAGCTTCTTCGGCCGCGGTGTCATCGACTTCGCGGTTACCGGTGTTGCCGTCGTTGAGAAGCAGGGTTTCCACATCCGGCGCAACTTCATGGACATCGATGCCCATGCCGTTGATCATGCCGATGATGTCTTCGATCTGTTCCGGGTCGACCATGTCGTCCGGCAGATGGTCATTGACTTCGGCGTAGGTCAGGTAGCCCTGTTCCAGGCCCTTGCTGATCAGTTGCTTGATTTCGGATTGGGCAGGACGTTCGTTGGCCATGTAGTGCTCGCGCCACCGGCTAGGGAGAAATAGGGAACGTAGCATTATACCAGCCCGGGGCCCTGCCTGCCGGGCGGTGGTCCCGGCGGCCTAGGGCCTGAGAAGGAAGGTCACGGGACCGTCATTGACCAGGCTGACGACCATATGGGCGCCAAACCGGCCCGTTTCCACCCCTGGCGCATGATTTTCACGGCAGATGTCGACAAATCGATTGAACCCGCGTTCAGCCTCGTCCGGCGGTGCGGCGCTGGTGAAGCTCGGCCGCATGCCCGAACGGGTATCGGCCGCCAGGGTGAACTGGCTGACCAGCAGCAGGCCGCCACCGGTGTCGCGCAGCGACCGGTTCATCTTCCCGGCCTCGTCGGCGAACACCCGGTAACCCAGCAGGCGTTCGGCCATCCGCCGCAGCTGGACCTCGCTATCCCCCGGTTCCATGCCGACCAGGGCCAGCAAGCCGGGGCCGATCTGCCCCACCACCTCCTCGTCGACATGGACGGCGGCCTGGCTGACACGCTGGATCAGGACGAGCATCGTGGGCTTCCAATGAACGGGGCCGGCCACGATAGCAGCGCCCTTGGCTAAACTGGCGCCGATGAATCCGCAACGCAAAGCCCGGCTGGTCTACCGCGCCACCACCCTGTTCGCCCGCCTGCCCTGGCCGCTGCTGCGGGGGTTCGCACACGCCCTGGCGTGGACGTGGGTTCGTGTCAATGCCCGTGAGAGCCGCGTTACCCGGCGCAACCTCGAACTGGCCTACCCGGAGCTGGACGGTCCTGCACGCGACCGCCTGCACCGCGAACTGCTGCGCTCCACTGCGCTGCAGGCCATCGAGACCCTGCGTTTGTGGAGCCGGCAGCCGGCCGACAACCTGCGGCTGCACCTGAAGCAGCGCCACGGCGAAGCCCTGTACGACGCGGCCCTGGCCAGCGGCAAGGGCGTGATCGTGGCCGCACCGCACTTCGGCAACTGGGAGCTGCTGAACCAGTGGCTGGCCTCGCGCGGGCAGATCGCCATCGTCTACAAGCCGCCGGAAGACGAGGCCAGCGACGCCTTCCTGCAGCTGGTGCGCGGCGGCCAGAACGTGCAGCAGGTACGCGCCGAGGGCCCGGCCGTGCGCCAGCTGTTCAAGGTGCTCAAGGACGGCGGCGCCACCGGCATCCTGCCCGACCAGCAGCCCAAGGCCGGCGATGGCGTGTTCGTGCCGTTCTTCGGCGTGCAGGCGCTGACCATGACCCTGGTCAACCGGCTGGCCGAGCGCACCGGCGCCACCGTGCTGTATGGCTGGTGCGAGCGCATCGGGCCGGACATGGAATTCGCCCTGCACATCGAGCCGACCGACCCGGCCGTGGCCGATCCGGACCCGCAGGTGGCCGCCACCGCGCTCAATGCCGGCATCGAGCGCATCGCCCGCCGCGACCCGACGCAGTACCAGTGGACCTACAAGCGCTATACGCTGCGGCCACCGGGCAGCGGCGAGGACGATCCGTATGCGACCGAAGAGCATCCGCACTGACGGCCCCCACGCCCATGCCCATCCGGCCCCTGCGACCGGCGGCCGCACCACGTTGAATACGACGCCGGCGCCCCCATAGAGACTGCGATGTCCGCCTCCCCCGGTCCCGCCATGCCTGCTGCCTCTTCCCTGTTCGGCGACCCCGCCGCGATCCGCTGCGAACGCGCGGTGGCCGAACTGCGTGCCGGTCGCCCGGTACTGCTCCACGATGGGCAGGGCCAGCGGCTGGCGGTGATTGCACTGGACAGCGCCACTGCCAGCAGCTTCGCTGCCTTCGCCGCTGCCGCACGCGAGCGCCATTACCTGTTCCTGACCGCCACCCGCGCCCGCGTGCTCGGCGTGGAGGCACCGGCAGGCGCGCGCCTGCCGCTGGCGGGGGTTGCCTTCGATGCCCTGCCCTCGCTGGGCTACCTGCGCGAGCCCGGCCCGATGCCGGACGACTGGACGGCCGGCGACGCCTTCGATGCCGGCGCGGTGGAGCTGGCCCGCCTGGGCCTGCTGCTGCCGGCGATGGTGGCGGTGCGCCTGGATGCAGAGGACATGACCTTTGCGGGTGCGGCCGAAGTGGCGTTGTGCGACCTGGCCGAGGGCGCGGCACACGCCGCCCACGATTACGAACTGGTCGCCCGTTCGCCGGTACCGCTGCGCGACGTCGGCATGACCACCTTCGCGGTGTTCCGCGGCGGCGTGGCCCAGCGCGACCAGGTCGCGATCATCGTCGGCGAACCGGACCTGTCGGCGGTGGTGCCGGTACGCGTGCACTCCTCGTGCCTGACCGGCGACCTGTTCGGCTCACTCAAGTGCGACTGCGGCGACCAGCTGCGGCGCGGCCTGCGCAAGCTGAAGGAACTGGGCGGCGGCGTGCTGCTGTACCTGGACCAGGAAGGCCGCGGCACCGGTATCGCCGCCAAGATGCGCGCCTACGGCTACCAGCACGACGGCCTGGACACCATCGATGCCGATGCACAGCTGGGCTTCGGTGCCGACGAGCGCCGCTACGGCAGTGCGGTGGCGATGCTGCATGGCCTGGGCATTTCGCGCGTGGCCCTGCTCAGCAACAACCCGACCAAGGCACAGCGTCTGCGCAACGCCGGCATCGAGGTGCTGGACTGCATTCCGGTCACCGGCGAGATCACTGCCGAGAACGAACACTACCTGCGCACCAAGGCCGATCGTGCCGGCCACATGCTGGATGTGGACGCGCTGATCCAGGCTGCCCAGTAGCGCGGTCGACCTGCTACCGTCTGCGCGGTGCGGCCCTGCCGCCACCGCCCGCCCTGCCACCTGACGGAGCCCGCGTGATCGACGTTCCCCTGACCTCCCCGCCTGCCGATGCCTGGCAGTCGCTGCCGCAGCGCGCCGCCCGCCTGGCCGCACTGGAAGGCGCCTTCGGCGGACTGTTCGTGCCGGGCCTGCCGCTGGCCGCGGCCGCGTGGTTCTTCCAGCTGCCCGGCGGCCTGTGGACGGCCGCCCTTGGGCTGCTGATCGGCATCGTCTTCGGCGCGTGGCTTGGCCACCGGCGCTTGACCCGCACCCGCTGGCGGCTGGATACCCAAGGGCTGGGCCTGCGCCGCGACCTGATGTGGCAGCTGGAAACGCGCATCCCCATTTCGCGCGTGCAGCACCTGGACCTGCGCCGCGGCCCGCTGGAACGCCGTGCCGGCCTGGCCACGCTGATCGTGCACACTGCCGGGACCCGCATGAGCGCAGTGACCGTGAGCGGCCTGGACGAGGCCGACGCCGAGCGCCTGCGTGACACCCTGTCGCATCAGCTCGACCAGGACGCCGACGCCCTGTGAGCCTGCCGCCGCCCCTGCCCGCATCGCTGCCTGCCGGTGGCGAGGACCATCGCCTGCACCCGTGGTCGTGGCTGTTCGTGCTGCTGATGCAGCTGCGCCACTACTTCCTGCCGCTGGTGGCGCTGCTGGTGTTCGGCCAGCGCGGTGACCGCGACCCGATGTGGGCGCAGCTGATTCCGCTGTCGGCGATTGCCGCGCTGGTGCTGGTCTCGGTGCTGCAGTACCTCAGCTACCGCTACCGCATCGGCAGCGACGCGATCACCGTGCGCAGCGGACTGCTGGCGCGCAACCGCCGCGAGATCCCGTTCGCCCGCATCCACAACGTGGAAGTGCGGCAGAACCCGCTGCACCGCCTGTTCGGCGTGGCCGAGCTGCACCTTGAATCGGCCGGCGGCGTGCGTCCGGAAGCCGAAATGCGCGTGCTGAAGCTGGACCAGGCGCTGGCGCTGGAACGACTGGTGCGCCAGCGTGGGCAGGCACCGCAGGCCGCCGACGTCGTGGCCGCCCCCTCGATCACCGACTCCGACACCGAACAGGTGCTGCTGCGCCTGTCGAGCTGGGATGTGGTGCGCATGGGCCTGCTGTCCAACCGCGGCTGGGCATTGGCGATCGCCGCCTTCGGCGTGCTGTTCCAGACCGTGCCGCGGCCGGTGATGGACGCGGCCATCCAGCGTGGCGGCCGGGAAGCCTTCGGCTACGCAAGCCACCTGCATCCCGGCGTGGCCGGCGCCTTCCTGCTGCTGGCCGCAGCCTTGCTGCTGGGCTGGCTGGCGCTGCGTGCGCTGTCGGTGGTGCTGACCCTGCTGCGCTATCACGGCTTCACCCTCAGCGAGCAGGATCGCCGCCTGACCGTCTCGGCCGGCCTGCTCAGCCGTACCCGCAGCAGTGTCGCGCGTCGCCGCATCCAGGCCTGGACGCTGCGCGAAACCACCCTGCATCGCTGGTTCGGCCTGCGCCAGCTGCGCATCGACAGCGCCGCCGGCGGCCCCTCGCGCGACGAGGACCGCGCCCTGCGCGAGCTGGCACCGCTGGCACCGGCAATGCGCTGCGAGCAGCTGGTGCAGCACCTGTTGCCTCAACTGCAATGGCCGCCGGCGCAATGGCAGTCCATTCCGCAGCGTGGCTGGTGGCGGCTGTGCCTGGGCGCGCTGCTGCTGGTGCCGTTGCTGGCAGCGGCCGCGTACTGGCGCTGGGGATCATGGGGCCTGATCGTGCTGGCCTGGCTGCCGGTGGCGCTGCTGGTGGCACATCGGCAGATGGCGCGCATGGGCTGGTATCTGGATGCCCATTACGTGGCCGTGCGCGGCGGCTGGTGGAAGCGCTGGTGGCGCTGGGCCGAGCTGGACAAGGTGCAGGGCCTGCGCCTGCAGCGTTCACCGCTGGACAAGCTGCTCGGCACCAGCAGCCTGCAGCTGGATACGGCCGGTGCGCACGGTGATGTGGCGTTGACCCTGCGCCACCTGCCGCAGGCGCAGGCGCAACACGTGATGGAGCAGCTGGCCGCGGCGCTGGCGCGGCGCAAGTTGCGCTGGTAAGCAATACCGGTAGTGCCGGGCCCGGGGCCGCCACCCCCAAACAAAACCAGGTTTGCCGCCCCCGGCCCGCCCAAACC